>JBOHYW010000118.1:0-11312 GCA_050738155.1 Rhodanobacteraceae bacterium | reverse complement strand
CATCTTCTGGTGAACGGGCTTTAGCCCACTATCGCCTGATACGGCTGGAAGCTGGTCATCGGCGAAAACAAAAGAGCCCCAAAATCATGGGGCTCTTTTGCTCTTTACCTACACTTCCAAGATGGTGTATCTCAGAACGGAATATCGTCGTCCTCGAACCCACCGTTGTCCTGCGGTGGCGGTGGAGCGGACGGGCGCGAGCCGCCGCCTGACGGGGCACCGCCAGAGCGGTTCTGCGGACGCTGTGAATAGCCGCCGCCTTCGCCGCGACTACCGCCGCCCTCACCCGTGCCGCCAAGCATTTGCATCTCGTTGGCGATCACGTCGGTGGTGTAGCGCTCGACGCCTTCCTTGTCGGTGTACTTGTCGGTGCGCAACGAACCTTCGACGTAAACCTGACGCCCTTTCTTCAGGTATTCGCCGGCGATTTCGGCGAGCCGGCCGAAGAACTTGATGCGATGCCATTCGGTGCGTTCCTGGCGTTCGCCGGTCTGCTTGTCCTTCCAGCTATCGGTGGTGGCGATCCGGATGGTGCACATCGCGGTGCCGGACGCGCTGTAGCGCGTCTCCGGGTCAGCGCCCAGATTGCCGACCAGAATGACTTTGTTGACGCCACGTGCCATGTGCGGATCCTCGAATGCATGCTGTCGAACCCGAGGATGCTAGCAGCAAAGCGGCATGTCTGCCGGCGCATTGCCCGCCGTGTTGTAGGCGTTCACCGGCCGCATGCTGCAACGCATTATAATCAGTGGCTTGCCGCGTTCCGGATACCCATGAACCGCCCGTCTCCCGCCCTTCCGCCCGAGCTCGTCAACGCCTTCACCACCGCGCGCGGCCTCGCCGCACCAGACATGCGCAAGGTGGACGGGATGGTCCGCCAGCGCCTGCATTCGGACGTGGTGCTGATCAACGCGATCGGCGAACACATCGTGGGCGGCGGCGGCAAGCGTTTGCGACCGATGTTGCATGTGCTGGCCGCGCATGCTGCAGGTTACGAAGGCGACGCGCACATCGAACTCGCGGCGGTGATCGAGTTCATCCACACCGCGACCCTGCTGCACGACGACGTGGTGGATGAATCCGACCTCAGGCGCGGGCGCAAGACCGCCAACGCGGCGTGGGGCAATGCCGCCAGCGTGCTGGTCGGCGATTTCCTGTATTCGCGTTCGTTCCAGATGATGGTGGAACTGGACCGCATGCCAGTGATGCGGATCCTCGCCGACACCACCAATTCGATCGCCGAAGGCGAGGTGCTGCAACTGCTCAACATCGGCAAGGCGGAGACCGACGAGACCGCCTACATGCGCGTGATCGAGCGCAAGACCGCGGTGCTGTTTGCCGCCGCGACGCAATTGGGCGGCATGCTGGCGGGGCTGCCGGAAGAACAGACGCTGGCATTGCGCCGTTACGGCATGGAGCTTGGCGCGGCGTTCCAGATTGCCGACGACCTGCTCGATTACGTTTCGGACGCGAACACGCTGGGCAAGAACATCGGCGGCGACCTGGCCGAGGGCAAGCCCACGCTGCCGCTGATCTTCGCGATCCAGCGTGCCACACCGATGCAGGCGGAACTGCTGCGCAACGCGCTGACCAGCAGGCGCTTGACCGCACTGGACGTCATTGTGGCCGCGATCCGCGATTCCGGTGCTCTGGAGCGCACCCGCGCGCGCGCTCAAGCGCATGCCGAGGCCGCCCACACGGCGCTCGCAACGTTGCCAGCATCGGAATACCGCGATGCGCTGGAAGGACTGGCCGATTACGCGGTGAATCGCACGTCCTGAGGTCGGCCGGCCCGGAATGTAATTCGTGTGGGGTGGGTGCCAACCCGCCGTCGGGGCGTCCACCCGTGAGGCTTACTCGTCCAGCCATTGGTCGCGAGCACGCTCGCTCCTGCAGCTCATTGCCGGTAGGTCCGGGCATCCTGCCCTACGGCCCTTCGGGTCCGGCTACACCGTTTGTACCGCCCATGCGGCGTAGGGCGGATCAAGGCGCGCAGCGCCGACTGCGCCGCAGGAGCGGCGCGAACGGCGAAGCCGGGCCGAAGGCCGGAAGGCAGGACGCCTGGAGTCTTCCGCCGCTTACGCGGCTTGATCCGGCCTACCTCTACAGACAAGTGATCGCTCACATGGCGCGGGCGTCATAAGTGCGGGGGATGCGCCCGCTCAGGTCAAAGCCATCCCCCTCTTTCGCTGCGCGCGCGTTCGCTTCGCCCTTCGCAAGCGAAGGGCGATATATCAACCGGCAAACGCCTCGGCAAGCCACGCATGCATCAATGCGAATGCGCGTTTCGCCACCGGCGGGTCGTATACGCAACCGGGCGGTGAATGGGCTTGTGGTTCGGCGAAGCAATGCACGGCACCGCCGAACGCCACGAACTGCCACGGCGATGGACTCTGCCGCATGTCTTTCATGAACGCCGGCGCGTCCGGCATGGTGCCGCGATCATCGGCGCCGTTCATCGCCAGCACCCGCGCCTTGACGTGTTTGTCGAGCGCAGGATCATCGGTACCGAGGCCGCCGTGGAAACTCACTACCGCGGCCACGTCGGTACCCGTGCGGGCAAGATCGAGTACCGACGTGCCGCCGAAACAGAAACCGATCGCGGCGAGTTTCGACGCGTTGATGGGCGCGGCGTGTTTCGCTGCCAGCGCCTTCAATTCATCGAACGCTGCCAGCACGCGTTTGCGCAGCAACGGCCGATCGGCCATCAGCGGCTTGGTCGCCGCGCGCGCTTCGGCGCCGTTCTTCGGGCGCACGGACTTGCCGTACATGTCGCCCATGAAAATGACGTAGTCCTTGCCAGCAATCGACTTGGCAAAATCGATATTGACCGGGTTGACGCCGGTCCAGTCGGGAATCATCAGCAATCCGGGCCGCGGTGTTTTCACCGCGTCGTCCCACACCAACACGCCCTGCATCGCCTTGCCGTCGACACGATAGTCGATGGTTTGCGTACGCATCGCGGCGTGCGCGAAGGATGCAATACCGAACACCAGCAGCAACGCCAACAGTACTTTGTGCATGGTCGTCTCCTCACATTTTTGGAAACCCAGAGCCAAAGCCCGCCCCTTCAAGGGAGTGAAGCGGCGCGTTTGCGAACCGGACAGATTCGCGCGCCGCTGAACGCATGAGGCAGGGCGCCGAGGGCCGGGTTGCTTCGCGAGAGCTCGGGCGCCCGAGCATAGCAACGTTGGGTGGGGATGGGTTTGCAAGCAACCGTGCTTCGGCACCATCCCCATCCGACCTTCCCCTTGAAGGGGAAGGAGCAAAGCAGGTTACGTGATGCCCTGGGCGTGCGCCGAAAGACGCCGCTTCAACGGTTCGACGTTCACCGCACGCATGCCGACGCCACGCAATGCGGCCCAAGGCGACGCCTGCCACGCGAATATCCGCTCGACCGCGTCGAGTGCGTATGCGTCACGCGTACTTTCTGAACGCCGTCGCCGCGCGTAACGCTGCAGCACGTGCGGTGCCGCGAAATCGTGGCCAGCGTTGCGCGCCTCACCCAATACCGAGGCGAGTTCCGCCACATCGCGCAACCCCAGGTTCGCGCCCTGCCCCGCCAGCGGATGCACCGTGTGCGCCGCGTCGCCAAGCAACACGCATCGTTCGGAAGCAAAATGTTCTGCAATTTGCAGGCGCAGCGGGAACGACGCGCGCGGTGTGGTCGCGGTGATCAGGCCCAGGCGCAAATCCGATGCCAGTCCAACCGCTTCGCAAAACGTCTCGTCGTCGAGCGCCAGCACCGCGCGCGCACGCGCTTCCGGCAACGACCAGACCACCGACGAACGGCCGTCCGCGAGTGGCAGCAACGCGATCGGCCCCTCGCGCGTGAAGCGCTGCCACGCGGTCGCTGCGTGGGCACGTTCGGTCGCCACGTGCGCAACCACTGCGCGTTGCTGGTAGTCGCGCCCACGCGCCGCGATTCCGGCCTGTTCGCGCAGTCGCGAACCGCCGCCATCGGCAATCACCAGCAAGGTTGCCGACAATGGTTCGGCTTCGGTCACGTCAAGAACAACGCGATCGGTACGCACCTCGAAACTCTGCACTTGCGCGGGACATGTGCGGCGCACACCGGCGCTTTCCAATGCATCCCACAGCGTCCTTGCGACCAGCTTGTTCTCGACGATCCAGCCGAGTTGCGCGCGGCCTTCGCGCGCGGCATCGAAACCCAGTTCGGCGCCGGACGCCGCATCCCACACCCGCATGTGCCGATACGGCGATACCCGCGCCGCTGCGATATCGCGCCAAACCCCCAGTTCATTCAGCAGCCGTGCCGAGGATGGCGCCAGCGCGATCACGCGCAGATCTTCCGGTTCGCCCGCGCACCACGGCGCGGGTTCACGCGCTTCCAGCAGCGCCACCGAAAAACCGTGCCGCGCCAATGCCAATGCACACGCCGAACCAACCATGCCACCACCGGCGACCGCAACATCGAGCCCAGGCCGGCGCGCGTTCATGGACCGGAATCCAGCACGGCACCAGGCGGCGTGCCGCGAAAACCCATGCCTCGGCGCACGACGCCATGTCGCAATGACGGCACCCGATCCAACGCCAACAACGCCAGTGAACGCAGCGGTGCCAATGCGGGCTGCGCGAGACAACCGAGCGCGATCAAGCCATGACTGAAAGCCAGCACGCCATCGCGATCGGGTTGCCGACGCTCGGCGTATCGTTGCAACAACATCGACGCACCGGGGTCGTCGGCATCGGCGACCAGTTCCGCCAGTGTCAGCGCGTCGCGCAAACCAAGGTTGAATCCCTGCGCGCCGATCGGATGCAGGGTTTGCGCGGCATTGCCGACCAGTAACGCGCGTGACGCGGTCAGCGCATCGCTGAGCACGCGCCGGATGCGATGCGGGAAACGCCTACCCGGCCGCGACAATGCACCGAGTTTCCATCCGAAGCGCTGCTGCGCCAGCGCGATGAATGCTGCGTCGTCCATCGCGGCGACTTCGTCGTGACGATCGGCCGCCACGGTCAACACCAGTCCACGGCGATTGCCCGGCAGCGGCAGCAAGGCGATCGGACCGTCATCGGTAAATCGTTCGAACGCGCAATCCGGCAGGTCGCGTCCACAGGCGACGGTACAGACGAACAGGCTTTGTCCATAGTCATGCTGCTGCGCGTCGATGCCGACTTGTTCGCGCACCTGCGAATGGCTGCCGTCGGCGCCCACCACCAACCGCGCTTCGATTTCGCATTCACTGTCGTTGCTGGCGATGCGGGCGCACCAGCCAGACGACGTCGGCGTCAGCGCCAGCAGTTTCGCTGGCGTCATGCGTTGCAGATGTCGCCTCGCAGCCAACCGTTGCTCCAACGCCGCACCCAATACGCGTCCCGGTACCACCCGGCCCAGTTCGGCAACGCCGGCATCCCGTGCTGAAAGCCGCAGCTTGCCGAATTCACCAGCACGGCTGACTTCGACGCGCCGGATGGTCCCGGCCGACGAATCCAGCAGCGGCCACACGTCCAACCCGCGCAACGCATTCACCGAGGCGCGCGCGAGCACCAGGTTGCGGTCGTTGTCGTCGTCTCGCGGCATGCCGCCGGAAGGCGTGACACGTGGCGGTGTGGCTTCCAGCAACGTCACGCGACGGCCGGTCGCGTCCAGCGCGAGCGCGAGGCTGGCACCCACCAAGCCACCGCCCACGATCAGAATGTCGGTTGTTGCCGTCATTCGTCGATGATAGCCGGTTGACGCCGGTCAGCCCTTGTCATGGACGCTTTGCAGTAAGCTTAAGCGCTGTCGCAACGAGGAAGCATGACATGTCGCAAGCAACGCCCGCCCGCTCTCCGCAATCGAACCTCGTTTCCCCCGGCACCTTGGTGTTGTGCGGGATGGTCGCTTTCACGGTGGCCTATCGGCTGCTGGTGCATTTCTCGGCGGGATCGATGCCATGGAACTTCACCCCGATCGAAGCCATGGCGTTGTTCGGTGGCGCCTATTTCGCCAACCGCGGACTGGCGATCGCGGTGCCGTTGATCGCGATGGCGGCTGCTGATGCTGCGATCGCGTTCGCACTGCCATTTTCGCAAGTCACCATCTGGCTCGAGATCGCGCCGGTCATCTACGCTTGTGTCGCCTTGACGGCCGTGGCAGGCTTCAGCCTGCGTGGACGCGTGCGCGTGTGGAATACCTTGCTCGCGGCCGTCGCCAGTGCGAGCGGCTTTTTCCTGGTCACCAATTTCTTCACCTGGCTGACGACCGCGATGTATCCGCACACCGCGTCCGGCCTGGTGGCGTGCTACGTCGCGGCGATTCCGTTCTATCAGCACGGTACCCTGCCCGGCACGCTGCTGTGGAGCGCGCTGCTGTTCGGCGGATTCGCGCTGCTCGGCCATCGCTGGAGCGTACTGCGCCTGACCGCGGCGCATTGATCCGGCTCCGTGGGCAACCGCCTCTCGAAGATTTACACCCGCACTGGTGATGATGGTTCCACCGGCCTTGGCGACGGTTCGCGTACGTCCAAGGATTCGTCGCGGGTTGAGGCCTACGGCACGGTCGATGAACTGAATTCCGTGCTCGGCGTGTTGCTCGCCTGCGATGGCGTGCCGGAGGATATCCGCGAACCCCTGCTGCAAATCCAGCACGAACTGTTCGATCTCGGCGGCGAATTGTGCATCCCCGGCATGGCGATGATCCATGACGACGACGTCGCGCGCCTGGAAACCACGCTCGACCATTACAACGAAGACCTGCCTCGACTCAAGGAATTCATCCTGCCGGGCGGCGGCATGGCCGCGGCGCAATGCCACATCGCGCGCACCGTGTGCCGACGCGCGGAACGCCGCGTGGTGACGCTGGCGAGTCAGGAATCCGTACGCCCCGAAGCGGTGCGTTATTTGAATCGCCTGTCCGATCTGCTGTTCGTGCTCGCGCGCGTGCTGGCGCGAGCCAGTGGACACGGCGAGGTGTTGTGGCAGCACGAGCGCAGAAAGAAATCCTGAGTCTCCGTCCGACCTGCAAGGAGAACGGCATGCGCATGGTGAAGGGTTTTCTGGTGATCGCTTCGCTCATTTTCATGATCATGGCGGCGCTGCATGCGTCGCGGTTCCAGGAATGGGTCGTCTCGGTGCATTACAGCGCGCAAGGCATCCTGTTTGGGCTCGTGATGACGCTGGTGCCGCTGGCCTTGAGCGTGTGGGGATTCACTTCGCTGCGCAGAATCGGTCGCTGACATTGCGTCTCTACACGCACCCCGCCTGCCTCGAACACGACCCCGGCGCAGGACATGCCGAATCGCCTTCGCGCTTGCGCGCCGTGCTGACGGCGCTGGATGATCCGCGTTTCGACGCGATCGAACGCATCGATGCGCCGCGCGCTACGCGCGAGCAACTCGAACGCGTACACGACGCAGGATATGTGCAGCGGATTTTCGATAGCGCGCCCGCGGACGGGCACCATCGACTTGACCCGGACACCGTGATGTCGCCGGATTCACTGGAGGCTGCGTTGCGCGCAGCCGGTGCCGCGTGCGCGGCCGTCGACGTCGTGCTGAACGGCGACACGCGTCGCGCGTTCTGCGCAACGCGGCCGCCCGGACACCACGCAACGCGCGACCAGGCGATGGGTTTTTGCCTGTTCAACAGCGTCGCCGTCGCTGCCGCGCACGCGCTGGATGCACATGGGCTCGAACGCGTCGCCATCGCTGATTTCGATGTCCACCACGGCAACGGAAGCCAGGACATTTTTCAGCACGAATCGCGCGTGTTCTACGCATCGAGCCACCAGATGCCGCTGTACCCCGGCACCGGCAGCGCCGATGAACATGGCTGCGGCAACATCGCCAATGCACCGCTGCCACCGGGCGCGGGGTCGGGCGCGTTTCGTGCGGTCTGGGACGAAAGATTGCTGCCGGAACTCGAATTGTTCCGCCCGCAACTGCTGTTGATCTCTGCAGGCTTCGACGCCGACGCACGCGATCCCCTCGCCGAGTTGCAACTGCGGGTCGATGATTACACTTGGATTACCCAGCGTCTTTGCGAACTCGCCGAACGCCACGCCAACGGCCGCATCGTCTCGGCACTCGAAGGCGGCTACAACCTCGATGCTCTCGGTGAATGCACTGCAGCGCACGTGGCGGGATTAATGGCGTAGCTTGGCGCCCGCGAATATTGAGCAAAGGCACTGGGTCCGGGCTTTTGCCGGGATGACGACAGTGGAGGGTCGGCACCAACACGCATCGCGCGGCCGATCGCGCGGGAAAGGCGCGTCTGTTCGAGGTCAAGGGGGCCGGTAGGCAGGATCAAGCCGCGTGAGCGGCGGAAGACTCCAGGCGTCTGCCTTCCGGCCTTCGGCCCGGCTTCGCCGTTCGCGCCGCTCCTGCGGCGCAGTCGGCGCTACGCGCCTTGATCCGCCCTACCAATAACGGAAACGGGCCATGTGGCCCGTTTCCGTTATTGGTCGGGGCGGCGGGATTCGAACCCACGACCCCCTGCCCCCCAGGCAGATGCGCTACCAGGCTGCGCTACGCCCCGACCGAACGCCCATGGTAGCGGATCATGCGCGGTGACGCCGTGCGCGATGATGGCCTCGAATATCCGTTCGTCCCCGGATCGAGTCCGGGGCAGGCTCTGGGTGTAGGCCCGACTTTGAAAAGGAGGGGTCCGAAGTCGAAACACCGAAAATTCTGCATCGCATGGCACTTCGACTTCGCGCCTTCGGCGCCACGCTCAGTGCGAACGGCCATTAACGGACAAGTTCTTGGTCGAAGGGCTCAGCGCGAACGGAGAGAAGTTCGAGCCTGACCGCAATGCCGCGCGTTTCAGGACTTGCGCAGCGGTTCGCGCAGGATCTGCAGCAACTGCTCCAGCTCCAGCCGCATCTGGTGCACGATCTGGTGCGAGATGCTGGCTTCCATCTTGCCCTGCTGGCCTTCCAGCCGCGCGCGCGCGCCGGTGATGGTGAAGCCTTGGTCGTACAGCAGCGCGCGGATCTGGCGGATCATCAGCACGTCGTGGCGCTGGTAATAGCGCCGGTTGCCGCGCCGCTTGACCGGGTTCAGGGCGGGAAACTCCTGCTCCCAGTAACGCAGCACGTGCGGCTTGACCGCACACAGCTCGCTGACCTCGCCGATCGTGAAATAACGCTTGGCGGGAATCGCGGGAAGTTCGTTATTGTTGCCCTGATCCAGCATGGTTCTCGACTCTCAGTTTCAGCTTCTGGCCGGGACGAAACGTGACGACACGACGTGCGGAAATCGGTATTTCCTCGCCGGTCTTCGGGTTTCGCCCGGGACGCTGATTCTTGTTGCGCAGGTCGAAGTTGCCGAAGCCCGACAGCTTCACCTGCTCCCCCCGTTCGAGCGCCTCGCGCAACACCTCGAAAAAGGCGTCCACGCACTCCCTGGCTTCGCGTTTGTTGAGGCCCACGTCGAGGAACAGCCGCTCGGCCATTTCTGCCTTGGTCAGCGTCATCTCATTTCCTCAAAGTCGCCCCAAAATCACGTTCCAGCAGCGCCACCACGTCGGCCACGCAACTGTCCGCGTCCTGATCTGTAAGCGTGCGTGAACCGTCTTGCAAAATCAAGCCTATAGCGAGACTCTTTCGACCTTCACTCAAACCGGGACCGTGAAAACAGTCGAACAATACCACCTCGGTCACAATTGTTTGCAAATTGGCCCGAATCGCGCCCGCGACGCCGGCCCAAGCCACCGCCTCGTCGACTTCGATTGCGATGTCACGGCGCAGCGACGGGAACCGTGGCAGCTCGGCGGCCACCGGGATGGCGCGGGCGCGCAAGGCAGGCTGTGCGATCTCGAAAACGCAGGTTTCCGGCAAATCAAGCTGCTTCTGCAGCGCCGGATGCAGCATGCCGATCACGCCCACCGCCACGCCATCGCGCACTACCCGTGCGCCGCGACCGGGGTGCAGCCACGCAGGAAGCTCGCGCGCCTCGAACGACCACCCCTGCGGCGAGCCGGACAACGCGATCAGTGATTGCAGGTCGCCCTTCACGTCGAAGAAATCCAGCGCACGCCTGGGCTCGCCCCATTGTTCGGCCTGCGCGCTGCCGCACGCGACCGCCGCCAGCATCGCCGTCTCGACCGGCACATGGTCGCTGCTGGCGTTCTTCGCTTCGGCCTTTGCCTTTGCCGTTCCCGAGTCCCGGGTCCCGGGTCCCGAGTCCCGTTTGCTGAATACCACCCCGCCTTCGAACAACCGCACCCGCGCCTGCTGCCGGTTGCGGTTGCGCTGCAACGCACCCACCAGGCCCGGCAGCAATGAGGTCCGCATCACCGCCATCTCCGCCGAAAGCGGATTGGCCAGGGCAATCGCGCCGCCATCGAGCTGCCAGGTTCGCAGCAGGCCGGTGTCGACGAACGCGTAACACACGGCTTCCCGATAACCTCGGGCAACGAGTTGCGCGCGCAATGCCTCGACATCCAGCACGCTTTCGTCCGAGCGCGGCGGCGGCGGCGCACCGGCAGGCAAGCTTGCAGGAATCTCGTCGTAACCGTGGATGCGTGCGACTTCCTCGATCAGGTCTTCTTCACGCTCGATGTCGAAACGCCGCGATGGTGGCGTGACGCGCCAGCCGTCGACATTCGGTTCGATCTTCATTCCGAGTGCGGTGAGGATGCGTTCGACTTCGGCGTCATCTACCACGATACCCAGCACGCGCTCGATACGCGCACGCCGAAGCGCCACGGTTGCACGTTTCGGCAAGTGTTCCGGCAGCGCCGCCTCGATCACCTCGCCAGCTTGGCCACCGCCAATTTCAAGCAGCAGCTCGGTGGCACGCTCGATCGCGGCGCGTGGCAGCTCGGGATCGACGCCACGTTCGAAACGGTGGGCAGCATCGGTGGCGAGGCCCAGCTTGCGCGCACGGCCCATGACCGCGGCCGGCGCGAAGTACGCAGCCTCGAAAAACACGTCGTGCGTGGTGTCGCCGACGCGCGAATCGAAGCCGCCCATCACGCCCGCCACGGCCAGCGGTTTGCGTTCATCCGTGATCAGCATGAAACCTGCGTCCAGCGTCGCATCGCCGCCATCCAGCAATTTCAGGGCTTCGCCGTCGCGCGCACACCGCACCACGATGTCGCCGTCGAGCTTCGCTTCATCGAACGCGTGCATCGGCTGGCCGGTTTCCAGCATCACGTAGTTGGTGATGTCCACCACCACATTGATGGACTTGACGCCAGCCGCCCGCAGCCGTTGCGCCATCCATATCGGGGTTGGCGCGGCCATATCGACACCACGTACCGCACGACCCAGATAGCGCGGGCAATCCGCACCTGTCTCGAGGCGGATGCCACGTGGCGCGGAGATTGCGGGTGCGACTGTTGACGCTTCGAACGGTGTGGCG
>JBOHYW010000117.1:0-11431 GCA_050738155.1 Rhodanobacteraceae bacterium | reverse complement strand
CAGTTTGTAGTGATCGGCGAGGCGCCCCAGTGCGGTGATGTTGGCGGCGTTCGACACGGTGCGCACCACGTCGGCCATGCTCAGGTGCTGTGCGCGCAACTTGCCTGAGTCGATGTCGATGTGGAGTTCGCCGATTCCGCGGCCCTGCACGTCGACACGCGCGACACCCGGCACCCCGGACAGCAGCGGGCGCAACTGGTATTGCGCCAGGTCATACAACTGCGTCGGCGTCAGCGTGTCACTGCGCAGGCTGTAGGCGGTCACAGGTTCATCGACGGTGGGGTCCATGCGCACCGCGTGGATGCGGGTGCCGGATGGCAGTTCCGGCAGCACCTGGCTCATCGCGGCGTTGACGTCCAGAAAGGCGCGGCTCATGTCCGCGCCCCAGTCGAAGTCGACGTCGATTTCGGCACTGCCACGGCTGGTGGTCGAGCGCACGCTGCGCACGCCGCGCACGCGCCGGATCGCCTCTTCGACCGGCGTGGTGACCGCGACTACCATCTGGCTGGCGGGACGCGCGCCCGCGTCGATGTCCACGCGTACGCGCGGGAACGAAACGTTCGGAAACAAAGCCACCGGCAAATTGAAGACGGATGCCAGCCCGGCCAGCGCCAGGATAAGGATCAGGAACAGCAGCGAACGGCGGTGGGCCTGAAACCACCCCACGGCATTCATCAGGCCGCGGCTCCACGCTGGCGCGGCGTAGCGGATGCCGCGGCTTGCACCGCATCGCCGTCCGAAATTTCATAACTGCCCAGCGTGATCACCGGTGCGTCGGGCTCGAGTGGGCCTGCGACGCCGACCGGGCTGCCGTCCGGCGCCAGCACTTTCACGTCCACACGCCGGGCCTTGCCCTGTTCGATCTGGAACACGTAGCTGCCGTGCGCGTCGCTTTGCAGGACATTGCGGGGCAAAGCCCAGGCCGTGAACTTAGAGGTCTCGATGGTCGCGGACAAGGCAGTGCCTGCAGGCAACGCTGCGGTCTTGTCGAGCGTCGCGACCACATCGACCAGATGCGTCGCGGGGTTCACAGCGGCGCCCACCATCGCGATCGTGGCGGCGAGTGGCGGCGCACCGTGCGAAGCGTATACGGGATGGATCGCCACGGGCATGCCGGTGTGGATCGTCGCCGCGGTGCTGGGGTCGACGCCGAGTTGCGCCACCAGTGCAGCTTGCGGTGCGAACGCGACCAACCTCGTCCCCGCCGTGACCCGCTGGCCGCGCTGCACGTCGAGTGCGGTGACTACCCCGTCGGCGGGCGCCCGCAATGCCGCCACGGTCTGGGCACCCCCGAGTTTCGTTTGTGCCGTGAGCGCGGCTTCGGCATCGGCCAACGCCTTGCGTGCGGCGTCGACCTGGGTGTTGGTCGCCAGCTTGCCGGCATGCAGGTGCTCGGTGCGGGTCAGGTCGTCGCGTGCAACGGTGACGGCACTGCGCGCCTGCAGCCAGGCACTGCGGGTGGTCGGATCGGTTTCCAGTTTCAACAACGGTTCACCGCGCTTCACGCGCTGTCCCGCGAGCACTTCGGTTGCAACGATCCGGCCAGCCTGCGGCAGGCTGAGCGACAGTGATCCGCGGCTGTCGGCGGCCAGTTGTCCGAACGCGGCGACCTTGGCGTGAAAGACCTCGCGTTTCGGCATCGCGGTCTGTACCGCGATCGGCGTTTGGGTCCCGGTATTGGGCTTGCCCGAAGCGCACGCGGCCAGCAGCAGCACCAGTGTGCCGATGCACGCGAATGAACGCGAATACCGAACAGAGAAACCGAAAAGGATGCTTTTGCTCTTATTTGCGTTCTTCGCGTTCATTTGCGGACCAATGCTTTGGATCGTTCTCGGCAAGCGCCGCGTCCGGCCAGTCACCGACCAGCGCATCCAGGGCGATCGCGGTGGCATGGGTGTCCTGTTCCAGATTCAGGCGCGCCGTGTCGGCGGCGAGCGAGCTGGCACGGATCGCAAGATAAGTAGGCCAGTCCAGGCGACCGGCCGCGTAATCGGTGCGCGCGTTCCGGCGCGCCTGCGTCAGTTTGGCAGCGTGTGCGGTCAAGCTCGTGTGCCGCCCGCGATCGCTTTTGAGGTCGGCGACCAGGCGTTGCACGTCGTTGCGGTCGGTCAGCAGCCGCGAAGTATAGGCGTCATGCAGTTGCTGCCGGGTGGCGCGCGCAATGGCGATGTTGCCACGGTTGCCGTCGAACAACGGCAGCGACAAGCCGATCGTGAAGCCCGCACTGGAGATGTTGCTGTTGTCGCGTGCGCGCACGAAACCAACCGTGATTGCCGGGAACTGCGCCAGGATCGCGGCGCGCAGTTTCTGCTGCTGCGAGGCGTAACCGGCCTGCAGCGCCAGCAGGTCGGGGCGGTGCCTGGGCATGTTTGCCAGTGCGCGCTTCACCCGTGCCTGATCGGGATCGACCGCAAACGGGCTACCGGCCAAGTGCAGTGGCACCGACGCATCCAGACCGAGCAGGTCGTGCAGATCGCGTTCGGCGAGATGGAGTTGGCGCTCGGCGGTGCCGAGCTGGTCGGTGACATTGGAGGCCGCGTTCAAGCCGGCGCCGGCGACTTCGTAGGTGAGGTCACCACTTTGCAACGCGCGAGTGATCGCGGTTTGTACCGGCGCCAGCGCGGTGTGTTCGCGTCGCAGGCGCGCCACCAGTTTGCGCGTGTAGTACACGCGGTCGAACAAGGTCCTGGCTTGGGCGATGGTCTGCCATTCGCTCCACAACAGGTTCAGATCCACCGCGTGCGCGCCCGCACGCGCGGATTCGACGCGTGCCGAGCGGGTCACGAGGTTGCCGAGATCGATCGACAATCCTGCGCTGAAGGAGTCGGTGGCAGCGGGCTCGTTGCCGACCGGCCGGTCGTGCTCGTAGTTCACGTTGGGGTCGGGCAACAGGCCAGCGGCATAGGCCTCGGCGTGCGCCACGCCAGACTTGTCGCGCGCGACGCGCAGTTGCGGGTTGTTGGCCACCGCCAGCATCGCGACTTCGATAACGTCGAGACCGTTCGATGGGTCGAACGCATGGGTCCGCAACGCCGTTACCGGCATCGACGCCGCGGGCACCGTGATGTCGGCAACGCGTTGCGGGCCGCGGCCGTTGTCGAGTGGCCGGGCGTGAAACGTTGCACAGCCGGAAACCGCGGCAATAGTCGCGGGCACGGCCAGCCATGCGAAGAATTTCGTATGCATGGATCGCAAGAGTGAAGGCCAACGCTTAGCTGACGCTTAGTCAGTGATGCGTGCATGGTAGCCGTGCTTCGACAATGCCGCGCGCGGATGATCCAGCGCGACGTGCGGACTATCATCCCGGTTCACCGTCACTTTCTGCGTCGCACTTTCTTGATCCGGCTACGCGATCCCACCTTGACGTTCAACCCACTGGATGCACGCGCGCTGGTGACAACCCTGGCCTGGTTGCGACCATGCGCGGCGCTCGGGCAGGCGCTGGCCATCGTTGCCGCGATCGGCTGGCTGCGCATCGCCTTGCCGTTGCAGCCGCTGGTTGCAGGAATCGTCGTGATGGTGATGGCTGCCATGCTCGGGTTCTGGCGCTTGCGGCAGGCGTGGCCGGTCGGCGAAATCGAGGCCGTGTGTCATGTCGGGTTCGACCTGCTGCTGCTGGCCTGGGCGCTGTACTTCACCGGTGGCGCCAGCAACCCGTTCATCACCTTGCTGCTGGTACCGGTGGCGCTGGCCGCCACCACGCTGTCGGTGCGCGACACCGGAATCGTCGTGCTGCTGGCCGCGGCAGCCTATGCCATCTTGATGTTCCGCTACGTGCCGCTGCCGGATATTTCCACGCACGGCAGCGCGGCGGGATTCCGCCTGCACCTGACCGGTATGGCGATCAACTTCCTGATCGCGGCGTTGCTGTTGGCTGTGTTCATCGGTCGCATGACCACACTGCTGCGCGCGCAGCGCGAAGCCACCCGCGAGTTGCGCGAGCGCATGTTGCGCGACGAGGGCATCCTCGCGGTCGCGACCCAGGCAGCCGAAGCCGCCCACGAATTGAACACGCCATTGTCGACCTTGCGCACGTTGCTGCCCGAACTTGAACACAGTCGCGAGAGCATCACGGACCTGCGCGAAGACGTGCACCTGATGATCGGCGAGGTGGATCGCTGCCGCACAATCCTGCGCCGCATGGTCGACTATGGTAGACAGCAATTGTCCGGCACGGCACAAGCCACGACGCTGGGTGACTACGTGCACGCCAACGTGGAACGTTTCCGGCTGCTTTGCCCCGAGGCCGACGTGAGCGTGTCGGTGCCGGCGCGCATCGCCGATTACCCGATCGAAGCACAGCCCGGATTGGCCCACGCGTTGCTCAACCTGATGCACAACGCTTTCGATGCTTCCAGCGAGAACGCCTCGCGCGTGGTCACGCTCGACGCAGGCGTGCGCGCCGGCCACGTTGAATTCGTGATCGGCGATCGCGGCAACGGCCTGCCCGATTTCGAGCCGGCAGGCGTGCCGAGCGCCAGCAGCAAGGCGAACGGACTCGGACTGGGCCTGGCGCTGGCGCGCTCGACCATCGAACGCTTGCGCGGCGAATTGCATGCGGACAGCGACACTGGTGGTACGCGCATCCACGTGCGGCTGCCGTCGGCAGGCAGCGTGCCACCATGAACGCCGAAGCCGCACATGGCACGCTGCTGCTCGCGGAGGATGATCCCGTGTTCGCCGGCGTGCTTGGACGGGCGCTGGCAAGGCGCGGATTCGATGTCGTGCCCGTCGCCAATGCGCCTGACGCGTTGGCCTGCGCGCGGGCACGGTGTCCGTCCTACGCCGTGATCGACCTCAAGCTGGGTGATGACAATGGCCTGGAACTGATTCCTGCATTGCACGATACCGTGCCGGGCATACGCATGCTGTTGCTGACGGGGTATGCGTCCATCGCCACCGCAGTCGAGGCGATCAAGCGTGGCGCCCACGATTACCTCGCCAAGCCGGTCGATGCCGATGCGGTGACGCGTGCCTTGCTCGGCAGCGATCCAACCCATGTCACCCACGGCGTTGCTCCGGATGTCCCGGACACCCCGCTTGGCCTGCCGCGGCTGGAGTGGGAATACATCCAGCGCACGCTGCACGAATGTCGTGGCAATGTCTCCGAAGCCGCGCGTCGGCTGGGCATGCACCGGCGCACGTTGCAGCGCAAACTCGCCAAACGGCCGACCCGCGAGCGCCCGCGCGAAGCGTGAGGCGTGGTGCATCCCACGACTGGTTTTTTCTATCCGTGTTCATCTGCGTGAATCCGTGTCAAAAGCTTTTCCGCCCAGCTGCAGCAGCAGAGCGTTGACACGGATCAACACGGATTTTCACGGATTGGTTTGCTCTGTCCGTGCTCATCTGCGTGAATCGGTGTCAAAGGCTTTCCGATCAGCAGCACGGCATTGACCACGGGCGAGCACGCGTTGCCGAGGGATCTTCAATCGTGCCCGCAGTTTGACGGCCTCCGTCGGCAGGCTGATCTTGCGTAGCACCTTGCAGATGGGCTCCAATGCGCCCGCCTGGTCCACGTCGAACACCAGCGAGAGGTGCCCATTGAGCCGGATGGCCGAATAGCTGCCGTCCGGCTGACGTGCCAATTCCTCCGCGGTCAACCCATCTACGCGCTCGTCCCTGGCCATGCCGGACTTCTCTCGGTACGCCGTCTCGTGATCGGATGCGATGTACAGGGCGGGCCACGGCGCGCGCATCGCGTTGTCAACGTCAATGCCGACGTTGAACCGGCCACCCCATCCTTTCAGGCTTCCGGTAGCGTGGTGAGAGACAAAATAGCTTTGAACGCGCGCCTATGAAGCGTGCAAGTCACTGGCGTCCAACAACTTCAGATGTCTCGCTACGCCGGTGTTGAGCACTTTACGCAAGCGTGCCCTGCGTGACGCGTCGCCAAACACCGCGTTCCACCGTGGGTCGTGTTAAACGCTTTTTTGTCACTCACCAGTTCTCGCCAGCTATCCGGTCGAACTACTCCACCGTCACCGACTTGGCCAAGTTGCGGGGCTGGTCGACATCGGTGCCGCGCAGCACGGCAACGTGATAGGCGAGCAATTGCAGCGGCACCGTGAGTACCGCCGGGGCGATGAAGTTGCCGCCGGCGTCGATGCTCAACAGGTGTGCGCGGTTGCCGTTCAACGACACGTCGGCTTCCTGGTCGGCGAACACGTACAACTGGCCGCCACGCGCGCGCACTTCTTCCAGGTTGGATTTCAGTTTTTCCAGCAATTGGTTGTTGGGCGCGACCGCGATCACCGGCATGTCCTCGTCGACCAGTGCCAGCGGGCCGTGCTTCAGTTCGCCGGCGGGGTAGGCCTCGGCATGGATGTAGGAGATTTCCTTGAGCTTGAGCGCACCTTCCATCGCGACCGGGTAGTGCGCGCCGCGGCCGAGGAACAGTGCGTGGTGTTTGTCGACAAAGGCTTCGGAGAGTTTCGCGATGGTCGGCGCGAGTTGCAGTGCATCGCGCAGGACACGTGGCAACGTGGCCAGTTCACCGACCAGTGATGCGAGCGTGTGTTCGGCAACACCGTTGAGGCGCGCCAGTTCCAGCACCAGCAAGGCCAGCGCGGCCAGTTGCGTCGTAAATGCTTTGGTCGAAGCCACGCCGATCTCGGGCCCGGCGCGTGTCATCAAGGCCAGGTCTGATTCGCGCACCAGACTCGATTCCGGCACGTTGCAGATCGCGAACGAGCCAAGGTAACCGCGCGCGCGGCCATCGCGCAGCGCGGCCAGGGTGTCGGCGGTTTCGCCTGACTGCGAGATCGCGAGGAACAGCGTATCCGGCATCACCACCACGTGGCGGTAGCGGTATTCGCTGGCGACCTCTACCGTGCACGGGATGCCGGCGATGCCTTCCAGCCAGTAACGCGCGACCATGCCGGCGTGGTAACTGGTGCCGCAGGCGACGATGTGCACGTGGCGCACCTTGCGCAACAGGTCGTCCGCGTTGATGCCAAAGATATTGGGCAGGATGCGGCCGTCGGCGATCCGGCCTTCGAGGGTGTTCGCGACCGCCGCCGGTTGCTCGCAGATTTCCTTCAGCATGTAGTGGCGGAACTCGCCGCGCTCGACCGTGTCGCCTGAGAGGTCGCTGTCGCGGACCCTGCGCGTCACTTCGTGACCCTCGTGGTCGCGAATGGTCAACTCATCGGCGGTGATCTCGGCGATGTCGCCTTCCTCGAGGTACACGATCCGGTTGGTCACCTGGATCAGTGCCTGCACGTCCGAACCCAGGAAGTGCTCGCCGATCCCGACGCCCACGCACAGCGGGCTGCCGCGGCGGGCACCGACCACGTGGCCGGGCGCATCCACCTGGATTACCGCGATCGCATAGGCGCCGCGCAGGCGGCGGGTGGCTTCGGCGACGGCTTCGCGCAAAGGCTTGTCGTCGGCGACGAGCTTGTGGACCAAGTGCGCGATGACTTCGGTGTCGGTTTCCGAAGTGAAGCGGTAGCCCGCGGCCTGCAATTCGGCGCGCAACTCGGCGTGGTTCTCGATGATGCCGTTGTGCACCACCGCGATGCTGTCGTGCGAGACGTGCGGATGCGCGTTGGCTTCGGTGGGCGCGCCATGGGTGGCCCAGCGGGTATGGGCGATGCCGGTACGCCCGTGCACGGGCGCGGCCTGGTACAGCGCGTCAAGGCTGGCGACCTTGCCGGGGTTGCGCAGCCGGAGCAATTTGCCGTCGGCCAATACCGCCAAGCCGGCCGAATCGTAGCCGCGGTATTCGAGCGCGTGCAGCCCTGCCAGCAGAATGGGGACGACATCACGTTGGGTGCAGCCGGCGACGATTCCGCACATGGACGAAAAGCCCTTTCAAAAGAAAAGTTGGTAAGTAACAAGAAGATATGAAAAATTCCAGCCCGAAACGGGGCGCCGGAGCAGTGTTCAGGCACATTTCGTGCAAGTCTACTCGAGCACACTTGGGACTTGAACTACGTCTCATTTGTAGTATAACTTTTGGCCCCGTCTCGATTGGTCGGTGTCGATGAGCGGGCGGCACACGGAGAGACCATAGACATGTTCAGATTGTTCCGACAGCGGGCGTTGCGCTGGCAACTCCTGCTCGTCCTCATCGAGTTCATCCTGCTGGTCGGCGCGGTCTACGCCGCGGTGGTGCTGCGCTACTGGGGCGACGCCGACACCCAGAATGCGTTCAGCGCTTCGCTGCACTGGCGTGCGCCAATGGTTGCGGCAGTGGTGGTTCTGGCGGTGGCCGCCTTGGGACTGTATCAGGTGCACCTGCGCGCCAACTGGCTGGGCAGACTCAGCCGCCAGGGCGTCGCCTTCATGCTCGGCTGGGTGGCGTTGACGGTCCTTTATTACGCATTGCCGAACACCTATCTGGGCCGTGGCGTGCTTGGCATTGCGCTGGTGCTGGGCTACCTGCTGGTGACGCTGTGGCGGGTAGTGTTCTTCAATTGCGTCGATGCCGAGCTGTTCAAGCGGCATGTATTGATGCTGGGAGCCGGCGAGCGCGCCGCGGAAGTGACCCGCAGGATGCGCCGCAAGTCCGACCGGCGTGGTTTCAAGATCGTGGGTTATGTCCCGGTCGGTTCCGACCCGGTCAGCGTGCCGGCGACTTCGTTGCTGTATCTGGATGCGCCGCTGGTCACGTGGGCGTCGCGTCTCGGCGTGGATGAAATCGTGGTGGGTCCGGACGACCGCCGCGGCACCTTGCCGGTGGAAGCATTGCTGGAATGCAAGCAGCGCGGCATGGCGGTGACCGAGCTGGCGGACTTTTTCGAACGCGAAGCCGGCAAGATCAAGATGGATCTCACCAATCCTTCGTGGCTGGTGTTTTCCGACGGCTTCAACATTTCCCCGTTGCGCCGCACGATCAAGCGCGGCTTCGACATGGCGACGGCGTTGCTGGTGCTGGCCGTGTCGTGGCCGTTCATGCTGCTGACGGCGTTGGCGATCCGCCTCGAATCCGGGTCGGGTTCGCCGATCCTGTACCGCCAGGAACGCGTCGGTGAATACGGCCGGGCGTTCGCGGTGATCAAGTTCCGCAGCATGCGCACCGATGCCGAGCTCGATGGCGTCGCGCGCTGGGCGACCCGCAACGACAATCGCGTAACCCGGGTCGGCCGCTTCATACGCCAGACCCGGCTGGATGAATTGCCGCAGTTGTGGAATGTGCTGCGGGGCGACATGAGCGTCATCGGTCCGCGCCCCGAGCGTCCGCAATTCGTGAGCGACTTCAATACCCGCATTCGCTATTACGCGTTGCGGCACTGTGTCAAGCCGGGTCTGACAGGCTGGGCGCAGCTTCGCTACCCCTACGGTTCGTCCCAGGAGGATGCCGAGGAAAAGCTGAAGTTCGACCTTTTCTACGTGAAGAACCACAACCTGGTGTTCGATCTGGCCATCCTGGTCCAGACGGTCGAAGTGGTGTTGTTCGGACGCGGCGCGCGTTGAAATCCCTGCAGGAGTGTTGAACCAATGAAACCGCTACCACGAAACCTTGTCATCTGGCTGATGATGGCGGCTGTGCTGCTGCTTGGCGGGTGTACCACCGCACCGACCTTGCATGACATGCCATCCTCGACCGCGCCGTCGGTGGAACGCTACATAATTGGCCCGGGCGATTCGCTCGAGATATTCGTGCGCGACAATCCCAATCTGACCACCACGGTGCCGGTACGCCCAGACGGGCGCATCTCGATTCCGCTGGTGCAGTCGATCATGGCGGCCGGCGAGACCCCGGACCAACTGGCGGATCACCTGCAAAAGGCGTTGAGCCGTTACATCCGTTCGCCGCTGGTGACCGTGATCGTCAAGAATTTCGTGGGCGCCTACAGCCAGCAGGTGCGTGTGGTCGGCCAGGCCGCGACGCCCAAGGCCGTGCCATACCGCAGCGGCATGACCTTGCTCGACGTGATGATCGACGTCGGCGGTCTCACCAAGTTCGCCGCCGGCAACAGTGCCAAGGTCATCCGCCACTTGCCCGACGGCAAGGAGGCAACCATCCCGGTGCGGCTCGGCGACCTGATGAACGGCACGATCAAATACAACATGGCCATGCGCCCGGGCGACATCCTGATCATCCCCGAATCATTGTTTTGACACGAGGAATACGACCGCGCGCGACGGTCGGTGGCCCCGAGGGAAAGAGAACGTGACGCCGAAACAATCCATCGATTTGCATGAACTGTTTCAGTACGTGTTGCTGGAGGTACGCGCCGCCTGGCGTTACCGTTGGCACGCGCTGATCGTGGCGTGGTGCGTGATGATCGTGGGCGCGCTGCTGGTGTTCAGCCTGCCGAACAAGTACGAAGCTGGCGCGCAGGTGTACGCCGACACCGAGGCCTTGATGAATCCGTTGCTGAATGGACTGGCGGTGCAGCCGAACGTGCGCGGGCGCCTGCAGATCATCACCCACACGCTGCTTTCGCGCCCCAACCTCGAAGAAGTCGCGGACCAGACCGGCCTGTCGGTGCGCGCCACCACGCCGGTCGACAAGGATCTGCTGCTGGTAAGGCTCGGCAACGACGTCAAGATCAGGGAAGCCGGCACCCGCGACCTGTATGACATCAGCTACGCCGATCCCGACCGCAAGATGGCGAAAAAGGTGGTCCAGGCGTTCCTGCAGATCCTGATGAATGACACGCTGGGTGCGAACACCGCGTCCACCACCACGGCGCAGAACTTCCTGCAGCAACAGGTGGCCGATTACAGCAAGCGCTTGAATGAAGCCGAGACCAACCTCGCCGCATTCGAGAAAGCCAACGTCGGCTACATTCCGAACCAGGGTGGCAGCAATTATTTCTCGCGGCTGCAGGCCGCCGAGGCCCAGTTGCAGACCCTGCAGAACCAGTACGACACCGCCGTCTCCAGTCGCGCCACCACCCAACAGCAGATGCGCGCGATGGCGACCGGCCCGGGCACCGCGGGGATCGATCCGCGCACCGACGAGGTCGACAAACAGATCGCGTCGTACCAGCAGCAACTCAATGCGCTGTTGCTCAAGTACACCGATGAATATCCGGACGTGGTATCGACCAAACGCATGATTGCGCAGCTCAAGGCGCGTCGCAAAACGCTTGAGAAGAATTCCGCCGGTGCATCGATGATGGGCGTGGCCTCGGACAACCCGGTGTATCAGGAGATGCAGAAATCCCTGTACACGTCGCAGGTGAGCATCCAGACCCTGGCCACGCAGATCGGTCTGCAGAAAAAGCAGATCACCGACCTCAAGGCCAAGGCCGACCGGATCACCAGCGTGCAGGCCGACCTGCAGCGACTCACGCGCAATTACGACATTACCAAGAAGCAATACGACCAACTGCTGTCGCGTTCGAACACAGCGCAGTTGTCCCAGGACGCCACGCAAAGCGGCAACAACCTGAAGTTCCGGGTGATCAATCCGCCGGTGGTTCCGCTGCTGCCGGTGAGCCCGAAACGCGGATTGTTGCTGCTGGTGGTGTTC
>JBOHYW010000116.1:0-11435 GCA_050738155.1 Rhodanobacteraceae bacterium | reverse complement strand
CAAGCGCAGCAACGCCAGCGCTACGCCGATGCGTGCGGAAGCCTCGCAGCTGACGCTGGCGGACATGATCGACGTCGCGGCGTATGCGGCGTCACGGAACCCCTGATGTACGCGCGAAACAAACATCTGATTATAGGAGCGGCCCATGGCCGCGATGCGTGTTCCACATTGGTTGCAGGAGCGGCCCATGGCCGCGACATCGATCGCGCGCATGGCGCGCTCCTACAAGTTTCTCGGGAGGGTTCATGAAAATTCTGACTGTATGTATGGCCGCAGCGTTTGCGGTTTCCGGCATCACCAGCGCGTACGCGGCGGATACAAGCAACGCGCTCATCACCATCGATTACACCGACACCGTTGCGCCTGCCGAGATGCAGGCTTACCAGGCCGGCATCAAGGCTTACGTGCAGTGCCTGCGCGCGCAGCACGTCACCTTCAACGAGTACGCCGTCGATCATGAAACCGGCCGCGACACTTACCAGGCTTCGTTCGAGCGCGAACCCATGACGTGGGCACAGCGTGACAAGCTCGGCAGTGAATCCAGGCCGTGCAAATCGATATTCGACACGCAGGTCGATCCGCACCTCAAAAGCGAGCGCGCTGCGGTGATGGTGCAGGAACCAGAGATGAGCCACCTGTCCGCCGCAGGAAAACATCAGCCGCCTCCCCTGTTTCTGCACGTCTTCAACTACACCCTGAAACACGGGCCCGCGGCGAATGTCGCCTTCACCGATGCGATGAAGAAAATCACCGCGGCGGCCGCCAAGGCGAAGTGGCCGTACTACTGGGACACCGTGGCCATCGAGGGTGGCGGCGGGGGTGCGCCGGACTATCAGCTCGCGATCGGCAGCAAGACCTGGGCCGGAGTCGCGGCCGAACCCGATCCGTCGTTGTGGAAGATGGTGGCGAACGCCTATGGGCAATCCGAGGCGTACGCGATTCGCATATCGCTCGACGACGCGATCGCGAAGATGTCCGATCACTTCGACAAGTACAACCCGGAGCTGAGTTACATCGCCGGCAAGTGACGCCGAATGCATTCGGGCGGCCGCGCGAGCCGCCCACCCCCATCGTCCGACCGGGGAGCCGAGGATGGCTGCACGTCGACCTCAATCATGTTCGGAGGACGTATGAAAGTTTTGACTGTGTGTATAGCAGCGGCACTTGCCCTGTCGGCCGCCGCCACTGCGTATGCGGCGGATGCCAACAGCAACGTCGTCAGCCGCGATTTCACCGACACCGTGGCGCCGGCCCAGCAGGCGGCCTACGAGGCCGGCGAGAAGGCCTGGAACGAATGCCTGCGCCAGCATGGCTTCAAGTACAACGTGGTCGCGTTGCAGCACGCAACCGGCAATACGTACACGTACGCCTACGAAATCGGGCCATACACCTGGGCCGACTTCGACAGGATGCACTCGATCGAAAACGCCTGTGACGCGACGGTTCGCACGCAGTTGAACCCGCATCTGAAAGACGAAACCAGCAACTTCTTCGTCGACCAGCCTGAGATGAGTTACATGCCGGCGGGCTGGCGCACCCAGACGGTGACTCCGCTTCTGGATGTCGTGGGCGTCACCTTGAAACCAGGTCACGCCGCGCATGAGGCGTTCGTCGCTGCGGTCGAGAAGATCGTCGCGGCTGCGGTCAAGAGCAAGTCATCCGTATATTACCGCGTCCTGGCGGTGCAGGCCGGGGGCGTGGATGCGCCGGATTATGTGTGGGTCTTCCCGCGCAAGGGTTGGGCCGACTACGGCGTGTTTGTCAACTCGTCATTGCGGAAGATGCTCGAGGGTGCATACGGCAAGGCGGATACCGACGCGATCCTGAAATCCCTTGAGGATTCGATCGCGAAGGAATCCGAGCACATGGACAGCTACGACGCCGACCTGAGTTACCTCGCCGGCAAATAGGCGCATGACAACTGCTCCGGGGGGCCGATGTGGCTGCCCGGAGATTCCCAAGTTTTGTTTCCACTTCTCAACCGCGCATTTTTTTGTTCGTCATTCCGGGGCGGCCTGCGGCTCCATCGCAGGCCGAACCCGGAATCCAGCTTTTGTTTCGAAGGATCGAAGAGCTGGATTCCGGGTTCTGCCGCCGATGAATCCGGCGGCAACCCCGGAATGACGACAAAGCCAGCGCTTCCGAAAGGGGGTTGCCATGTACGTGAAATCAAGACGGCCAATCACAGTTGCGGCATTGCTGTTTGGTGCACTGCTCGCAAGCGGCCCGGTGATGGCCGCCAACGACCAAGCCGCTACGTCATCCAATGATCCGTTTCGCGCGGCCGAAGCGTGGGCGTTTCCCGTATTTCCACCGCCGCCGGATCCGCACGCGCCGAAGCCCGACCCGCACAAGGTGCTGCACGTGACCGGCAGCGCAGTGAGTTACACCCAGGCGCAGATGGACAGCATGGATGACGCGGACTGGTTTCCACAGGATCATCCGCCCGCACCGCACATCGTCGAGGTGGGCCGCAAACCAGCCCACCCTTGCGCCGAGTGCCACCTGATCAGCGGGACCGGGGTTCCCGCCACGGCGTCGCTGGACGGTTTGCCGAAGGCTTACATCCTCGAACAGATCGCCGCCTTTCGCGCCGGCGAGCGCGGCATGGGCGGTCCCGCAACCGCGCACGACATGGTCGAGGAAGCACGCGCGCTGAACCCGGCCGATCTGCAACAAGCCGTCGATTATTTCCACGCGACAAAGTTCGTCTCGCGCGTGCACGTGGTCGAAACTGCGAGCGTGCCGAAGACGCGTTGGAAGTATTTTGTGCGGGTGCCGGACAAGGGCGGCGCGCGCGAACCGATCGGCCAGCGCATCATCGAGACGCCGGTCAATTTCAGTGATTACGCTCTGTCCGACGGTCGGGTCGCCTACGTCGCGTATGTGCCGCCCGGCAGCATCGCGGCGGGCGCGAAGATCGCGTCGCAGGGCGTAGGCACGGCGCCGGCCTGCGAATCCTGCCATGGCGCGAAGCTGCAAGGCGTCGGCAACATACCCTACCTTGCCGGGCGTTCGCCCACCTACATCGTGCGCGAATTGATCCTGTTCCGCGAAGGCAAACGCACCAATCCCGGCGCCGCGCCCATGCGGGCGGAAGTCTCGCACTTGACGTTGAACGACGTGATCGACGTGGCGGCGTATGCAGCGTCGCGCTAACCCTGACCTCTTCACAATCCGATGATCCCGAAGATCAACTGGACAAAATCCCTCTCCCTCCGGGAGAGGCAGCCGCAGGCCGAGCGCGCAGCGCTCCCCGCAGGGGCGGGTGAGGGTACGCAATCACCAATATTGGGCCGTCCCTTCAGGCGTCCACATCGCGCGGGTTCGGACCCTCATCCGGCGCTTCGCGCCACCTTCTCCCGGAGGGAGAAGGAAAAGCCTGGCTGAAGGGCACGAACAGTCAAACTTCCCGATGAGGAGTTGCAGCATGAAACGCATCGCAACAGCATTCCTCGCCTTCACATTCGCGGCCTCAATTGCCTCCGCGCAGGCGGCCACGGGCGATCAGATCTACGCGCATCCCGGACGACTGGTGAATGCAGGATCGACCAAGCTCAACTTTTATTGCACGGGTTCGGGCACGCCGACGGTCGTGTTCGATGCCGGCTGGGAAGACTGGTCGCCATCGTGGGTCCTGATCCAGCCGGTGATTGCACGCCACACGCGCACCTGCACCTACGACCGTGCCGGCTACGGCTTCAGCGAAGCCGGGCCGCTGCCGCGCACCAGCGTCGAGATCGCAAAGGAGCTGCATACGGCCCTGCACAATGCTGGCATCCCGGGCCCGTACCTGCTGGTCGGGCATTCGTTCGGCGGCTACGACATCCGGGCGTTCGCCGACCTCTACATGGCCGAGGTCTATGGCGAAGTCTTCGTGGACATCGAGGACGACGACGTCGCGTCGGCGAAATTGCGCGCCCACGACTACCGCGAGTGGATCATCGACGGGAAGGGCTTGACCGCTTGCCGGGAAGCGCTTGCGAACCACCGGCCGCTGCCACCAATACCCTCGTCCGGCCACTCCTACACGCCCGCGCCGAACACGCCGTGCTCGCACCAGTTCTTCCGCGGCCTGCCGATGAAGGAGTGGTCGCCCGAGCTCAATGCCGTCGTCCTGCACATCGCCAATACACGCCTGGCGCTGTATGACGCCGCCATCTCGGAAATGCAGGAGATACCCGCGGACACGAACTGGCTCATTGCACACAGGCGTTCGTTCGGCCACCGGCCGCTGGTGATCCTCACGGCGCAAAACCATCACTACGACAACGCGAAAACGCCGCCGGCCGTCCACAAGAAGCATATGGCATTCGAGCGGGAACACGCTTTAACGCAAGCCCGGCTTCTCTCACTCTCGACGAACGCGAAACAGGTGCTGGTGCCGAACAGCGGCCACTACATCCAGCTCGACCAGCCGCAAGTCGTGATCGACGCGATTCTGGGCGAGCTGGCGCACGTCCGCGGCCAGTCGCCATGAAAACCCGCAGGCGCGCGCCGATCTGGCTGATGGGCATGACGGATGCGCCGTTTGGCACGCTCGGTGGCCTGGTCCTGGTCACCGTGCCGGAATTGCTGGCCGAGCGGCACGTCCGCGAAGGCGAGATCGCGGCGATCACCGCGGTGGCGGCCTCGCCGCTGTTCTGGACGTTCGTGATCTGCCCGATCCTCGACGTGCGTTTCACCCGACGCACCTACGCCGTTGCGGGCACGATCGCTGCGGCCGTGTTGGCGCCGGTGGCGCTGTTGAACATCGATCATCCGGGCTTGTTGGTCGGCGCGCTGGTGCTGGCGTACGTGGCAAGCGCCTTCATGCAGAACGCACTCGGCGGGTGGTTTTCGACCGTGATTTCACACGCGGACGAGGGTCGCCTGAGCACGTGGATGATGATCGGCAACCTCGGCGTCGGCGGCCTCTCCGTCGCGGTGGCGATCGAAATGATCCACGCATTGTCGCTGCCCGTCTACGCGATGCTGCTGGGCGCACTGCAACTGCTGCCGCTGGCGATCTATCCGTTCATTCCGTCCCGGCCGCCCGATGCGAAGCTGGCGCGCGACAGCTTTACCCAGTTCTTCCGCGAAGTGGGCCGCTTGTTCAAGCGCCGCGAAGTGCTGATCGCGCTGGTGATGTTCCTGCTGCCCTCGGCGTCCTTCACGCTCACCAACGTACTGGGCGGACTCGGCGGCGATTTCCATGCTTCCATGCAGGAGGTTGGCCTCGCGGGCGGCGCTGGCGCGAGCGTGGCCAACATCGCGGGTTGCCTCGCGCTGCCGTGGCTGGCGAAACGCATGCCGCTGCGGCCGCTGTACCTCGCGATTGGCATCGTCGGCGGGCTGTTCACGCTGAGCCTGCTGCTGTGGCCACGCACGCCCACGGTTTTTGTGTCGGCATTCCTGGGCGAAAGCCTGTTCCAGTCGCTCGCGATCACTTGCAGCGTCGCGATCACCTTCGAAACCATCGGCCGCGACAACCCGCTGGCGGCGACGATCTTCAGCGTGCTGAGCGCGGCGTTGAATTTCCCGATCGATTACATGATCGCCGTGGACGGCCACGCCTACGCATGGCACGGCGTGGCGGGCAGCTTCATCGCCGATGCCGGGTTGGGCATCGCCTCGTGCCTGCTCCTGGCGCTGGTGTTGCGCCGGATGCGGTCGAAGCCGCCGGCCCCGGCGTTACCGGAGTCGGCGTGATGGGCGAAATCGGTGCCAAAGCCATGCAGCCACGCTGGCGCGCACCGGTCTGGCTGATGGGCATGACGATGCTGCCGTTCGGCATGCTGATGGGTCTGACCCTCATCACCGTGCCGCAATTGCTGGCCGCGCAACACGTTTCGGAGGGCCGGATCGCCACCGTCACGGCACTGGCCACCTCCCCGCTGTTCTGGGCCTTCCTGATCTGCCCTATTCTCGATGTGCGTTTTATCCGGCGTTCCTACGCGGTGGCAGGCACGCTGATCGCGGCCGTAATGACAACGCTGGCCTTCTTGAGTCTGCACCACTTGTTGTTGCTCGGCGGCCTGCTCACCCTGGCCGTACTGGCCAGCGCGATCATGCAAAACGCGTTGGGTGGGTGGTTCTCGACCGTGATTCCGGGCGCGGACGAGGGCCGCCTGAGCGCGTGGATGATGATCGGCAACCTCGGGGCCAGCGGCCTGGTCGCCCCGATGGCCATCGCCTTGATCCACGCGTTGCCGCTGTACGTCGTGGCGATCCTGCTGGGCGCGCTGCAATTGATTCCGCTGGCGATCTACCCGTTCGTGCCGGCCAAGCCGCCCGATACGCGGCTGGCACGCGACAGCTTCGCGCAGTTCTTCCGTGAAGTCGCCTTGTTGTTCAAGCGCCGCGAAGTGCTGATCGCACTGGCGATGTTCGCGCTTCCGTCGGCGTCCTTCACCCTCACCAATGTATTGGGCGGGCTCGGCAACGACTTCCATGCCTCGATGCAGTGGGTGGGCTTCGCCGGTACCGGCGGGAGTGTGGCCAGCGTCGTCGCTTGCCTGTTCCTGCCGGTGCTGGCGAAACGCTTGCCGTTGCGGCCGCTGTACCTCGTCATCGGCGTCGTGGGTTCGTTGTTCACGCTGAGCCTGCTGCTGTGGTCGCGCACGCCGACGGTCTTCATGCTGGCGTTTGTCGGCGAAACCCTGTTCTCGTCACTGGCAGCCACATGCGCTGTCGCCGTCACGTTCGAGACGATCGGGAGAGACAATCCGCTGGCCTCGACCATCTTCAGCGTGCTGCTCGCGGCACAGAATTTTCCGATCGTCTACATGATCGCCGTGGACGGCCATGCGTATGACTGGCACGGCGTCGCCGGCAGTTTCATTGCCGATGCGGGGTTGGGCATCGCCTCGTGCCTGCTGCTGGCGTTGATGCTGCGGCGCATGCGGTTGAAGTCGCCACCCACGGTATTGCCGGAGTCGGCGTAATGGAAGCGCGATTGGAGCCGGATGATTGCGTGGATGCGCTTGGGCAGGTCAGGCGATGGCGCGAAGCACCGCGCGGGGATCCTTTTCGATTGCACGGAGCAACACCTGGGCGGGGCCCGTCGGAGTCCTGCGTCCCTGTTCCCAGTTGCGCAATGTGCCGACCTCCACATGGATCAGCCGGGCGAACTTCGCCTGTGAAAGCCCGGATGCCCTGCGGATGCGCCGTACATCCGTCTCGCCGACGCGAAATTCGCGCGCAGGCGTGCGTTCGCCGCGCGCAATCTCGCCGGCCTCGGTCATGCTCTCGACCAGTTCGGCAAAAAGCTTCTTGTCCATCGTCACCACCTCTCGTTCAAGTGCCGCAGGGTGCGCTTCTCGTCGGCCGACAAATCGTCCTTGCGCCACTTGGCGTAGATCAGCAACAGGCGAATCTGTGCAGAGTCGCCAACGTAGTAATAGATCACGCGCGCGCCACCTCGCTTTCCTCTGCCTTGCGCAGCCACGCGCACCTTGCGCAGACCGCCGGTGCCCTCGATCACGTCGCCGGTGAGCGGGTTTGCCGCAAGCGCCGATTGGAAATCGGCGTATTCGTCATCGGTCAGCAGTTCTTGCACCTGTCGAGTGAAGACGCTGGTTTCGATGAAGACCATGGGCATGATGCTACGCCAGCAGCGTATGTACGTCAATGGCGTACGTGTCCCGATCCGGCACGATCGCGTGATTACGCCCGGATGCAAGCCATGTTCGTCTCATTCTCAATAATGGTGCGGCGTTCCGCATCTCCACCCGATGCTGGGAGTCGCTGATGACCGCTTCGAAACGCCAGCTCGGTCTGGTGATGGCGACCGCCCTGGTGCTCGGCAACATGATCGGGTCAGGGGTGTTCCTGCTGCCCGCGTCGCTCGCACCGTACGGCGGCTTCAGCCTGATCGGCTGGCTGATCAGCGCCATCGGTGCACTGTTGCTGGCCGGGGTGTTCTACCGCCTCGCCAAGCGCGCGCCGCGCGCCGGTGGCCCCTATGCCTACAGTCGCGAAGCCTTCGGCGACTGCATCGGATTCCTGGTCGCGTGGACGTATTGGGTTGGGGGGTCGTCGGCCTCGCCGCGATCGCCGTGGCCTTCGCAAGCTACCTGTCGGTGTTCTTCCCCGCGATGGGCGCGCATCCGCTGTTCGGTGCACTGATCGCGTTGGCGGGGGTCTGGGTGGTCGCCGTGGTGAATATTCTCGGCGTGCGCCGGGCGGGCACGCTGCAGGTCGTGACGACGATCCTGAAGCTGTTGCCGCTGCTCGCGCTGGCGCTGTTCGGGTTGTTCCACTTCAATCTGCATTTGCTGGCACCGGGCCTGCACGCCGGTACGCCGTGGCATGCGATCAACATCAGCGTGGCGGCAACCCTGTTCGCCTTCGTCGGTGTGGAGTGCGCCTCGATTCCGGCCGGGCACGTCCGCGACCCGGAAAAGGCCATTCCGCGTGCAACGCTGCTTGGCACCGCCATCGCGGCCATCGTGTACATCGCGTGCACCGCAGCCGTGATCGGGTTGGTGCCGGCCTCCGAGTTGGCGCAATCGCAAGCGCCGTTCGCCGATGCCGGACGTTTGTTGTGGGGCGGCTGGGCGGGATGGCTGATTGCCGGTGCCGCGGCCATCTCCTGCTTCGGTGCGCTGAACGGCTGGAGCCTGATCGCCGGCCAGTTTGCCCAGGCGGTAGCGCGCGATGGCTTGTTCCCGCGTTTCTTCGGGCATGAATCCGCACGCGCGACGCCGGCCACGGGCTTGCTGGTCCTCGCCGCGTTCATCAGCATCATGGTGCTCGCCAACTACAGCCGCGGCATGGTGGCGATGTTCACCTTCCTCGTGCTGATGGCCACCCTTTCGACCGTGGTCGCCTATTTGTTCAGCGCCATGGCCGACGTGGTGCTGGCACATCGAAGCGGACATCCGTTGCCGGTGCGGGACACGATCCTGGCCTTCGCCGCATTCGGTTTCATGCTGTGGGCCGTGATCGGCGCCGGTACCGAAGCGGTGTACTGGACCTTCGTGCTGCTGATGATCGGGTTGCCGTTGTACGCGTGGAAGCTGGTGCACCGGCACCGCACGGAGGTGTGGAAGGCCGCGGCGGAAATCGGGAACCGGACGTCGTGATCGAGCAGGCGTCACGACACGTTCCGACGTTCGAAGCTCTGCCCCGCGTTGCGATCGCGATGGGCGCAATCGAAGTCAAGAACGCCGGCATTGCCGGGTCGGCGTAATGGAATCGCGACTGGAGCCAAATCTCACGCGTCGCGCCGCACGCGGCGCGCATGCGCCTTGGGCCGGATTTCCCGACCGAAGCGGCAGGCATAGACTTGGGTCGTCTGCGCGCCCAGGAACAGGATCAGCGCGCTGTAGTACACCCACACCACGATCAGGATCAGCGAGCCCGCCGCACCCGCAGAGCTGTAGCGCAGGTGCGCGATGTACACGCCGAGGCCGTATTTCCCGAGCGTGAAGAGGACACCCGTGATCAATGCGCCGACGAGTACATCGCGCCATTCGATTTTCGCGTCGGGTACGTACTTGAACAGCAGTGCGATCACGCCGACGACGATGGCGAATGAAACCAGCGCGTAGATGACAGGCACGCCGACGTCGGCACCGGGAAACAGGTTCGAAACATACTGTTCCGACCCGGCCAGCGCGACGCTCACGGCCATCGAAACCAGCAGGATGAAGGCCATCCCGAACACGATCGCCAGCGCCATCAGGCGCGAGCCGAGCAGGCGCCAGATCGCACTCCGGCCAGGTGCGGCTTGCACGTTCCAGATCTGGTTGAGCGCCGTCTGCAAATGCGCGAACACCGTGGTGGCGCCGATCACCAGCACGATGATGCCGATGGCGGTCGACAGCACGCCTTCGTGATGATTGCCGGCCTGGGTCATCAGCGTGCGCACCACGTCGGCTTCCTGCGAGCCCACCATCTGCTCGACGACGCCCAGCACCTGCGCGCGCGCGGTGGCCCTTCCGAATGCCAGGCCTGCGACGCCCGTCATCAGCAGCAGCAGCGGCGCCATCGAGAGCAGCGTGAAGTAGCTGAGGGCGGCCGCCAACTGGAACGGGCTGTTGCCGAAGAAATCCTTGCCGATTGTCTTCAACGTGTCCCAGATCGTGCGGAACATTGTTGGCTCCCTTCCATGCGCGCCAGCCGATGGCCCCAAGCATAGGGTGCCACGGCCTGGCTGACCGGTTGCCGCACCCGTTCGGCGGTGCGGCCGTGTGTCCGCCCTGCCGGGTGGCGTAGGGCGGACGCCGTGCGCCGTTGCAGATCCAAAATCATGATCGGCCATGCAGCGGGCATTGCCCGCCCTACCGAGTGGCGTAGGGCGGACACCGTCCGCCGCATGGTGCCCGTCGTGCGCCACGCGCTGTGGACCGAATCCGCGTGGCGCGCTGCGTTAGACTGACGGTTTCGGTTGACGCGCAGGTCCGCAAACGGTCATGGTTTCAGCACGCGTTTCCGCCGGCGCGCGTTTCCGCGCCGCGCTTGCCGCCGAATCACCGCTGCAGGTGGTGGGCGCGATCACGGCGTACGCCGGCCTCATGGCCCGGCGCGTCGGCTACAAGGCGCTGTACCTGTCGGGCGGCGGCGTCGCGGCCAATTCACTCGGCGTGCCAGACCTCGGCATTTCAACGATGGAAGACGTGCTCACCGACGCGCGCCGCATCGTCGACGCGACGCATTTGCCGTTGCTGGTCGACATCGATACCGGCTGGGGCGGCGCCTTCAACATCGCGCGCACCATCCATTCGTTCGAGCGCATCGGTGTCGCCGCGGTGCACATCGAGGACCAGGTCGGCCAGAAGCGCTGCGGTCATCGACCCGGCAAGGAAGTGGTGCCGAAGGAGGAGATGGTCGACCGCATCAAGTCGGCGGTGGATGCCAGAACCGACGCGGATTTCGTGGTGATGGCACGCACCGACGCCGCAGCAAATGAAGGCATCGACGCCGCGATTGAACGCATGGTGGCGTACGTCGAAGCCGGCGCGGACATGATCTTTCCGGAGGCAATGAAGACGCTGGACGACTATCGCCGGGTCAAGGCGGCTGTGAAGGTGCCGATCCTCGCCAACCTCACCGAATTCGGCTACACGCCGCTGTACACGCTGGACGAATTGCGCTCGGCGAGCGTCGACATCGCGCTGTACTGCTGTGGCGCCTACCGCGCGATGAACAAGGCCGCGCTGGGTTTCTATGAAACCCTGCGTCGCGAAGGCACCCAGAAATCCGTGGTGCCCGCGATGCAGACGCGCGACGAGCTGTATGACTTCCTCGGCTACCACGCGTACGAGGACAAGCTTGACGAGCTGTTCGCGAAGGATGCGCGCGGCTAGCGTGAGGCGCCTGCCACCTGTCTCGTCATTCCGGGGCCATCGCCGGCTCCATCGGCGATGGAACGCGGAATCCAGCTCTTGCTTCGCTGCAACACTGGATTCCGGGTTCGGCCTGCGATAAAGCCGCAGGCCGCCCCGGAA
>JBOHYW010000115.1:0-11466 GCA_050738155.1 Rhodanobacteraceae bacterium | reverse complement strand
GACCGCTACTTTCCGTACCAGCCACCCGTGCAAGCGACAGTCGCGAAGCCCCAACGGGATGCGGCGCGCGTAGCGGGCTGGTACTGGAGCAGCCGCCGCGAGAACAGCGCCCTGCGGTTGCTGTTCGTGCTGGGCCAGGTGCATGTCGTTGCGCAGCCCGATGGGACGATCACCGTCAGCATGCTCAAGGAGCCGAGCGGCGCACTGTTGCATTGGCGTGAAGTCGGACCGCTCACGTACCGCGAAGTGAACGGCCAGGCGCACCTGCGCTTCGCCGCAAATCAGGACGGCTCGATCCGCTGGTGGATTTCCGACGATTTCATTCCGGTGATGCTGCTGCAACCCGTGCACGGGTTGCAGCAGCACGGTTGGTTCGTGTTGCTGACCGATATAGCAATCGCGGTGTTCGTTCTGACACTGCTGATCTGGATCGGCGGCGCCATCGCGCGGCGGCGGTTCGACCGTGCGTTGCCACTCGCGCCGCACCAATTCCGGCTCAGACTGGCTTCGCGCATCGGCGTGATCCTGCAGCTCGCGGTGGTGGTCGGATGGCTGATCCTGCTTGCGGCATTCTCGAAACCGTTGGGGATATTCCACACCGACTTCGGTGGTTGGCTGATCGTGCTGTACGTGTTGGGTGCGCTCGCGATCGCGGGTGGCATCGCGATTGTGCTCGAGGCTGTCCTGCGTATCGCACGTGGCCCGGGCGGCGTGCTCTGCCGCGCGGGCGAGGCGGTGCTCGCCTTGTGTGCGATCTATGGCATCTGGGCGATCATTGCGTATGGCCTCGTGAACTTCAATACGCACTTCTGAGTCGGGCGCCGAACGCGCGTTACGACGCGGGCGCGGCGATCGATGGCGTGGGCGACCGGTTCGAGCGGGACGTGTATCGGGTTACACGCGGCCAAAGGAGGCGAGGGACGAGATGTTCATGCGAAGCGTGGTAATTGCAACGGCGTTGCTGGTATTCGGCGCGGCCGTGGCGGGTGCCGCGGCGCCGGGGCCGAGCACGGCCCGGAAAACAGCGGCAGCACCGTCGCCAGCCGGTCTCGATGCGTATGCCACGCGTGCAATGAAAGCTTTCGGCGTACCCGGGATGTCGATTGCGATCGTCGACGGCGACAAGATCGCCACGCACACCTACGGTATCCGCAAACTGGGTTCACCGGCACGCGTCGATGCGCACACCACGTTTCCGATCGGTTCCAACACCAAGGCATTCACCTCGACCGCGCTGGCGATCCTGGTCGATGAAGGCAAGTTGCACTGGAATGATCGCGTGGTCGATCGTCTTACCGGCTTTCGCATGTACGACGCCTACACTTCGCAGAACATGACGGTTACCGATCTGCTGGTCCATCGCAGCGGACTGAGCCTGGGCGAGGGTGACCTGATGTTCTTGCCGGACACCGACCGGACGCGCACCGAGCTCGTTCACTCGATCCGCTACCTCAAGCCAGCCACCAGCTTCCGCAAGGGATTCGCCTACGACAATGTTCTGTATTCCGCAGCCGGGCAGTTGCTGCAAGCCGTGTCTGGACAAACCTGGGAAGCCTTCGTCAAGCAACATATCTTTGCGCCGCTCGGCATGCATGACGCGGCGGTCGATTACCAAGCCCAAGGCCCGGATCGCGCCGCGCCGCACGCCCGCATATCCGGGGCCATCCGCGGCATGGGGCCGCTCAAGGTGCTGGCTTCCGATGGCGTCTCCGATCCCATAGCCCCGGCAGGTGCCATATGTGCCAGCGCCGACGACATGGGGCGCTGGTTGCGCGTGCAACTGGCGCAGGGCGAAATGGACAACGGCAAACGCCTTTTCAGCACGGCGCAGTCGAAAATGTTGTGGACGCCGGTGACGGTCGTGCCGATCAGGCCTGCGCCGAAACCGATAGCAACGACCACGCCCGATTTTGCGGAATATGCGCTGGGTTTCTTCGTCAGGGATTATCGGGGCCACAAGATCATCACGCACGCCGGCGGCGTTCTGGGCGGACTCTCCGAAGTGGTGATCATTCCCGACAAACACGTGGCCTTCGCGGTGATGATCAATTCCGAAGACAGCGGGGCGCTGCTGGCGGTTTTCTATCATCTGCTCGACCACTATCTCGACGTGCCGCCGACCGACTGGATTGCGCGCTATCGGCAGGTCGTGGATCAGCACCATGCCAAGGCATTGCAGGCGCTGCAGAAACAGAAAATGCAGATGCACCCCGGACGCGGCCCGTCGCTGCCGCTGGACGCTTACGCCGGCGTCTATCGTGATCCTTGGTACGGCACGATGACGATCAGTAACATGCAAGGCAAGCTGCGCATCCGTTTCGATCGCTCGCCTGGCATGCAGGGCGCGCTCGAGCACGCGCAATTCGATACCTTTCGTACGCGCTGGGGTGACCGCGACATCGAGGATGCTTACGTCACTTTCGACTTGAACCCCGACGGAAGCATCGCCGACATCAGAATGAAACCGATCTCGCCGAACGCGGATTTCAGTTGGGACTACCAGGACCTGCACTTCGAGCCGGTGAGGAAAACGACCGACGCAGCCAAGTAGAGTGCCGGAGCCGCGATACACGCCAAGTGAAACGCGCTGAATCTTTCTTGGAGTGTTGGGGTCTGCGCCGCCGATGGCAAACCAGTCAACCCAGGTGTGGGATCATGTGACCATGCCGTCACCAAACCCGCCATCGCTTTCCGTCACGTCCGCATTCGCCGTACCCATCGTTGCAACGGTGCTGCCTGATTGCGCGGGCTTGAATGCGCGCTTGCGCGAGTTGTTTCTGAAGTGGGAAAAGGACACCGGACGCAAGCGCAGTTCGGTTCCGACCGGCGTGGTCAAGGTTGGCGTATACGAGAGCGGCTTTGACCTGTTTTCAAATCCCGAACCCGAGATCCAGGCACTTCGCCACTTCTGCCTGAATACCCTTGGCCATGTCGTTGCCCGTTTGAACCGGTACGGCGACAAGGAGATGGCAGGCCTGAGAATCCACGAGCACAGTTGGTACCACCTGACCCGGCATGCCGGGTACACCGCGCAGCACAATCACCCGATGGCTTCATGGTCCGGTGTGTATTGCGTGGATCCGGGCGACGCGGCGCCGGAACGCGCAAACAGCGGCGCACTCAGGTTTCTCGACGCACGGGGACCGGCCGGCATGTACCTGGATTCCGGAAACGCGCGCCTCGACCGGCCTTTCGGGTTTGGTGCACTCGTCTATTTTCTGACCCCCGGGCAGCTCGTGCTGTTTCCGTCCTACCTGTCACACGAAGTTGCACCCTACTTTGGGCAGCGGGAACGCATCACGGTGGCTTTCAACGCATGGGTACGCGAGGCCGGGGCAGCCGCGGATGCTCCGTTCGTGCGCGCGCAAGGAACCTCTGGCGGAACGCCGCCAGCTGTCTAAAAGTTCGTAGCACGCCAACCCGGGCAAGTGCCTTCCGCCTCGACGAAAGACACTTGCCTGTCCAATGCACGACGCGGATCAGAACTTGATCCCGACGCGCGCATAGAAGAACCGACCCATCAACGCCTCGTACTGGGTGGGATCGAACGCCAGATCCTCGATGGGCTGGGTCTCGAGCGGCGGCGACTTGTCGAAAATGTTGTTGATGCCGAAGGTGTAGTCGATCTTGTACGGGCCGTGGTACACGACCTGCGCGTCATGCCACACCGTCGGCGCCATGCGATTCATCGACAGCGAGTTGTTGGTCAGGTTGGGCCGGTTGCACAATCCCAGGTTCGTCAGGCTCTCAGGGGTTCCATCGAAGCTGTCCGAACAATCCTCCATGAGCGAGCTGATGTAATGCACTTGCCAGGAAGCGTTCCAGTTCCCTCGCCGCCAGCCGACGGTCACGTTGGCTTTCCAGGACGGGATGGACAGCGGCATGGTGAAGCCCGCGCGTTCGATGCCAACCAGGTTGAGCGTGTTGACACCGCCAGCGAGCGGCAGCCGTTCCGTGTAGTTGATGACATGGGTGGCCTGGAATCCGAAGTTGAAGTGACCAATCGCGGTCGGGAGATCCCGGTAGCTTGCACCCAGGTCGATGCCACCGGTGGTGGTCGAACCGATGTTGGTCTCCAGGTTGTCGATCCGGGAGACGGTGCCGAGCGGCGACCGGTGGATCTTGGCGCAAAACCCCGGGTCGCCGGAGATGTAGCAAGCATTGAGGATGTTGTTGGGGCCGTACGGCTGGATCGTGTCCTGGATCCTGACGCGGTAATACGTCGCCGTGACGGACAGCGCCGGCAGTTGATGCGGATTGTAGACAAAGCCCACGTCCTCGGAAATCGATGTCTCCGGCCGCACGTTCGGGTTGCCACCGTCCAGTGTCTGGATTTGCTGGTCGGGCTGGACGTACCCGCCCGGCACGCCGGCGGCCTTGCAATTTTGCACGGCCACCGGATTGGCTCCCGGCCGGGTATAGGCACTGCAGGGATCGAACACCGTCGGATTGGCGATGCCCTGGCCTGCGAACAGTTCATCGATGTTCGGCGCGCGGAACCCCTGCCCCCAGTCGGCGCGAAACGCGAGATCCCGTACCGGTTGCCACTTCAGGCCAGCGGTGAAACGGGTCGAACCGGCAAACGTGCTGTACTTGGAATAACGCGCGGCAACGTCGAGATTCAGGTTGTAGATCGCCGGTATGTTCGCGAGCAGCGGCACGTTGAACTCGGCATACAGGGAGTTCACGTGAAACCCGCCGTCCGTCGGAAAGGTCTTGCCCACGCCTTGCGCCAGTCCGGCCGCTGCAATCGGGTCGGGGTTGAAGTAGCCGTGGATGGTATTGAACTGGTAGCCGGCAGCGAACCCGAGCGGCCCGGCTGGCAGGTTGACCAGATCCCCCGTGGCAAGATCGAGATGCATGATGCGTTGCGTGGTGCCGTCGTTGCTGTCTTCGGGGTAATAGAGATAGGCGACTTGTTCCGGCGAGATGGTTCCCTCGCCATTCGCACCCTGACCGCCGAACAGGTTCAGCGGCACGCAGTCTGACACCTGTGCGCACGCACTGGCGCTGCCCGTGGCCAGATTGAAATTCGGGCCGAGGGTTCCCGCGGTCTGGACTTCACTGTTCCTCAACGTCATGTAGATGAAACCGGCATCCCAGTTCCACTCGGACGAACCCATGTCGAATATGCCGTTCACGCCCCCGTTGAAGCGGAACGAGTTCGACTCGTACTGACGCACCCTGCGCGGGAACTCGGCCAGGCGCCGGCCGATGAACGACAGTGTCGGCAGCATCAGCGGGCCACCATTTGCGCCACCCGTGGGCGCGACCTCGACCGGCTGGTCGCTGATGGCAAACCCGAACGGGTTGTATTGCTGGTCCGCCGCAATGGTGCCCGTGGTCAAGGGCAACAGGTTGGGCGCCGAGTCGGTGGTGGAAGTCCTGTGCGTGTAATTCAGGCTTGCCGTGATACGCACCTTGTCCGTCACGTCGTAATGTCCGCTCATGTAGGCGGTTTTGACGGTCATCGGATTGAGGATCGAATCACCCTTGGAATTTCCGGCCGGTTCCGTCCAGTTGTAATGGTCCGACGCCTGCCACGGGGCATAATCCGCCGCCGTCGACCCGTTCGTGCCAGACGCGACCGTGATGTCGCAGAACGGCAGATACTGCGGGCTGGCGCTGGTCCCGAAATTGCGGGCCGGGCACTGCGTCGACGTCAAACCCGTATACGGCGCCGGCGCCACGTTGGCGCTGGCAGGATTGTCCAGCGTGGGTGCCACGAACTCGAAGCGGCCCTGTGGTGTCGAGGAACTGCCGCGGGTCACGCCGGTGCCCGGCACCGGCTCGGCCGAGAAGCTGCGGCTCACGGCAGAAATCCGCAGGCTCTTGTTGTATTGGGCGTTGAACAGCCACCCGTACTTGTCACCCTGGTGACCGAAGGTGAACGAGTAGTTCTGGGTCTGACCGTCCCAATGCCCGTCGCCATGCCAGATGCCGTAGTACACCGAGGCCTCGCCGCCGCTCATGTTCTTCCGCAGGATGATGTTCACGACGCCCGCGACCGCGTCACTGCCATAAATCGCCGAAGCGCCGGATTTCAGGACCTCGATGTGGTCCACGGCAGCCAGTGGAATCGAGTTCAGGTCGGTGGTGCCATCGATACTGGTTATCCAACGTTGTCCGTTGACAAGCACCAGGGTGCGCTTGGGTCCCAGGTTGCGCAGGTCCAGGTTGGAAGCGCCGTTGCCCTCGAAGTTGAAAGCCGCATTCATGGTTGGCGAGACCGCGGGCAGCTGCTGCAGCACCTGGCCAATCGTCTGCAGGCCAGTTGCCTCGATCTGCTGGCGACTTATGGTCGTGATCGGGTGTGCGGTGACGATCTCGGTCGTGGGAATATGCGAACCGGTCACCTGCACTGCTTGGAGCGTGACGGCTTTTTTCTGCTGGGTCTGTTGGGAACCCTGATTCTGGGCAGCCTGCTGCGGCGCGGGCGCCGCCAGCGCCGGTTGCAGAACCGCAACGCCGAAAGAAAGGGAAATCCCCATGACCAGGGCGTTGCGGATTCCGTCTGCCAAAGGCGTGTTTTTCATGGTGCCTCCCAATGTGCGTTGATCGGAATATTGCGGAGTCGATGATCATCCCTGCCGACGGAAATCCCGGAATTCCGTGTGCCTGTGGAGACCGTTGCGACCAGTGCGCAGGCGTCTTTCCCGGACAGGAGCGAGCCCCGGACAACACCGGGGATTTTGGAGACATTTGTCGCCCGAAGTGACTTGCGGGCCGCTTCGCCGGGCGGGACCATCGACACCACGGCGGTCTTCCACGCCAGCCATGCGACTGGCAAGAGGTTGGCCACAGTCGCTCCCACGGCATAGCTCGCAACGCTGGGCGTCGACGCCCTTGAATGGGGACACCCCGGAGACTCTACTGAACAAGAACGAGGCCCCGACAGCCGCGCACGCGCACCTGCAGGTTGCGAGTTTGGTGACCTGCGGTCCTGAGCTTTCCGGTGGGCACCCGAATACGTCAAACTTCCAGCGCCTCCCCGGCAAACTGGTTGGCCCCCCAGTTTCGGAATGTAGCACACTCAACCTTGTACCAATGCCCTCGGCGGCAGGCATCGCGAGGTCAAATCCCGCGCGACGCGTGGAAAGCGCTATCGCCGTTTGCGCCAGTTGCAATCAGCGCTCGATGGAATCGGATTCCTTGGCCCGCTTGCGCCGCATCCGCCACCAGCGCAGCAGGCCGTAGGACAGCCGCACTTTTTCCTGACCGACCGGCAGGTCGGCACGGGCAAAGATCCACGATGATTTGCTGAAGGCGATCTGCTGCTCGGGGTACACGCTGCGATGGCCGATGATGAGGTAGGCCGCGACGCAGGCGCCGGCGACATACAGCGTCGAATCCGCGCCGAACAATTCGATGCCCATCAGGATCGCCGCGATCGGCGCATTGGAAGCCGACGCCACGACCGCCACCAAGCCCACCGCCGCGCCCAGCGCCGCCTTCATCCCGAGGAAATGCGCGAACGCGCCGCCGGTCACCGCGCCGAGCACGAACTGCGGGGTCACGATGCCACCGTAAAAGCCCGACCCAAGGGTGATCGCCACCAACAACGCCTTCCACAGGAAGCCGAGGTAGGGCATCGCGTCACCGTGCAAGGCGCGGTCCATCAACGGCAGGCTCAAGCCGAGGTATTGATTCGGAATCGCGAGGATCAGCAACGCCAGCACGACGCCACCCAATACCGGCACCAGCGGGGGCCATAACGTGTAGCGCCGCTTCAACCAGCCGAACGCCCTCTGCGACTGCTGCAGCAATTCCACGAACAACCACGCCACGGCGCCACACAGCACGCCGATCACCACCGTCTTCAGGAACAACAACTCGGTGAAATCGCCGACGAAAGCGATGTGATACACCGGGTACGGGACGCCCAGGTACCGCGACACCTCGAATGCCGTGACGCCAGCGACGATGCCGGGGAACAGGAAGTCGTGGCGGATGCGGCCGATCGCCAGCATCTCGACACCGTAGATCGCGCCCGCGATCGGCGTGCCGAACACACTCGAAAACCCTGCGCTGACACCGCACGCCAGCAGGCGTTTGCGCATCTCCTTGTTGAGATGCAGCACGCGCCCGACCGTGGCCGCGAGGCTCGCGCCGATGTGCGAACACGGTCCTTCCTTGCCGGCCGAACCGCCGCAACCCAGTGTGATCAGCGTCGCGACCGGCTTGATCCACATCGTGCGAAACGGCAGCTTGCCCTGCTGCTCGTTGACCGCGACGATCGCATTGTCATTGAACGTGCTGCGACGCAGCTTGTAGCCATAGTGCAACAGCAAGCCATTGGCGAGACCGCCGATCGGCAGCAGCAGCATCTGCAACCACAGTGGCGCCGCATAGGCACGCCCGGCGGTCGCAAAAAGTACACGCAGGAAGATGGTGCAACCCACACCAACCAGCGCACCCGTACCAATCGACAATACCAACCACTGCACGACCGTCGCCAGCATCACCAGCGGTTCGGCCAGATGAAAGCGTCGCATTGACCGACCAGGCACAGGGGGAACCTCGAATTATAGCGAGCGTGGATCGCCCATTGAACGTGACAGCGGTCTTACCTCAAGTAATGTCCAGCTTGAATGTTCTTTCGTACCCGGCCTCAATCTGGGTGCGAACGCCACATTCAAACTGAATCACTACCCCGCCTTGTTGCACATGCCACCACTCGCACGCGCGCTATCATGACGGATCGTTTCGGGAGGGAAATACCATGTTCGTGCGCCGCCGTTGTTCGGTACTGTTTGCGTCCCTGCTCCTGACTTCGGCTGCGGCGATCGCCGCCCCACCATCCCAGAACCACACGCCGACACCCGGTGCCAGCGCAGGTCATTTCGGCGCGCTGCACTGGCGGCTGATCGGACCATTCCGCGCCGGACGCACACTCGCCGTGACCGGCGTCGTCGGCCAACCCGATCACTTCTACATGGGCTCGGTCGATGGCGGCGTGTGGGAGACGAACGACACCGGTCGCACCTGGCATCCGATTTTCGACAATGAACCCGTGCAATCGATCGGCGCGATCGCGGTGGCGCCGTCGGACCCGAACACCATCTATGTCGGCACCGGCGAATCGGACATGCGTTCGGACATCGCCCAAGGTGATGGCATGTACAAGTCGACCGATGGCGGCAAGACCTGGACCCACATCGGCCTCACCGATTCCGAGCAGATCGCGATGATCAGGGTCGACCCGCACAACCCGAACCGCGTATTCGTGGCCGCCTTGGGCCACCCGTACGGGCCGAACGCCCAGCGCGGCGTGTTCCGTTCGCTGGACGGCGGCAAGACCTGGAAAAAGGTGCTGGGCCCCAACGACAACACCGGCGCGATCGACATCATCTTCAAACCCGGCGACGCCAACGTGATTTACGCCGCGCTGTGGCAGACGCGGCGCCCACCGTGGAGCGTGTACCCGCCTTCGAACGGCCCCGGCAGTGGCCTCTACAAATCGACCGACGGCGGCAGTACCTGGACGCACATCACCGGCCACGGGTTTCCGTCAAAAGACCTCGGCCGCATCGGCATCGCGATTTCCGCCGCCGCGCCCGACCGCATCTACGCGATCGTCGATGCCACCGAAGGTGGCCTGTATCGGTCAGACGACGCCGGCAAGACCTGGAAGAAGACGACCGGCGACCCGCGCATCTGGCAGCGTGGCTGGTACTTCGGCCAGATCACCGCCGACCCGAAGGACGCCGATCGCATCTACGCGATGAATACCATCGAGCTGCGCTCGGATGACGGCGGCAAGCACTTCGTGCCCGTGAAGGGCGACCCGACCGGTGACGACTACCACGAGTTGTGGATCGACCCGAATCACCCCGACCGCCAGATCATGGGCGTCGACCAGGGCACGATCATCACCGTCAACGGCGGCAAGACCTGGTCGAGTTGGTACAACCAGCCAACCGCGCAGATGTACCACGTTGCCACCGACAACCGCTTCCCGTACCGCGTGTATGGCGCGCAGCAGGATTCCGGCGCGGTCGGCGTTCCCAGCCGCTCGCCGTACTACGCGACCATCAACATGGAGCAATTCCACGAAGTCACCGCCGGCGGTGAAGCAGGGATGATCGCACCCGACCCGAAAGACCCCGACATCGTGTATGGCGGCACGGTCGAGAAACTGAACCTCAAGACCCAGCAGACCCGTGACGTCGACCCCACCTTGGCCGACCCCGACATCTATCGTCACACCTGGACGTTGCCGCTGGCCTTCAACGCGGTCAACAAGAACACCTTGTACTTCGGCAACCAGCGCCTGTGGCAAACCACCGATGGCGGCAAGCACTGGACGGCGATCAGCCCCGACCTGTCGCGCGAGAACCCCGGCACACCGCCCAACCTCGATCCACCGACCATTGCCGACGACCAGCAAAGTCCGGGCCCGCGCCGCGGCGTGGTGTACGCCATCGGCTCCTCGCCACTGGATGCGAAACTGCTGTGGGTCGGCACCGACGACGGCTTGGTGTGGCGTACCGACGATGGCGGCGCGCATTGGAACAATGTCACGCCCAAGCAGCTCACCGCCTGGTCGAAGGTCGGCAACATCGAACCGTCCCATTTCGACGAGAATACCGCGTACGCATCGATCGATCGGCATCGCCTCGACGACCGCCACCCGTACATCTATCGCACCCACGACGGCGGCAAGACCTGGCAGTTGATCACCAACGGCATCCACGACGGCGATTTCGTCAACGTGGTGCGCGAAGATCCGGTGAAGAAGGGCTTGCTGTACGCCGGCACCGAACACGGTATGTACGTCTCCTTCGATGACGGCGACGACTGGCATTCGCTGCAACAGAACCTGCCACCCACTTCGGTGCGCGACATCGACGTCAAGAACGACGACTTGGTGATCGCTACCCATGGTCGCGGTTTCTACATCATGGATGACATCTCGGCGCTGCGGCAGTTGGCCGTATATCCGTCCGAGTGGCAGACGCGGATGTACAAGCCGGCGCTCGCCTATCGCGTCCGCACAGCGGGCTTCACTGGCACGCCGATGCCGAAAGACGAGCCCATGGCCGAAAATCCGCCGTGGGGCGCGTACATCGATTACTCGCTGGCGGCGACGCCAGCGCAGCCGATCGAACTTTCCATCCATGACGCCAACGGCAAGCTGGTGCGGCATTACTCCAGCGCCGACAAACCGCCGCACTACGACCTCGGCAAAATCCATTCGATGCCGGTGTGGTTGGCGCATCCGGTGACACTGCAGACCACGCCCGGCTTGCATCGCTTCGTGTGGCCGCTGCGCTACGCATTGCCAGCCGTGCTGGCGCACGGCAACGCTTATGCCGACGGCGTATGGGCGCCACCCGGCCAATACACCGTCAAGCTGACGATCGATGGCAAGACCTACAGCGAACCGCTGACGGTCGCCGCCGACCCACGCGTGCATCTGTCCGCCACCGGGTTCGCGCAGCAATTCGAGTTGGCGGACAGATG
>JBOHYW010000114.1:0-11518 GCA_050738155.1 Rhodanobacteraceae bacterium | reverse complement strand
ATTTGCGCAACCTCGCCACGGTGTTCATGCACCGGCCCTACCACCACATGCCGCGCAATGCCTGGGCGATGGCGTATCTTGCGGCGCTCGGCCACGACGCCGCCCACGGCGACGCCGATGCCGAACATGAATTGGCCGGCTACTGCGTCGCCGCGCAAGTGTCGGTCGACGACGCGTTGGCGGAATGGCGACGCGGAACCCAGGCGTGCGAAACCGACGCATTGCCTTCCGATGCCTACCCAGCGGCGATGGCGGTACTGAAGGCATTCCGCAAGAGTGAGATGCACGCAGCCATCGTGGACGACAAACTGCGGCTCGGCGCAAAGGCGATGATGGAACTGGGCAACCTGTACACGGCCGCGTTGCCCGCATGGCTGGCTGCGGGACTCGACGACGCGGCGGCGCATGACGTTGCGCTGGATGATCGCGATTTGCTGGTGCTCGGTTACGGCAGTGGCGATGCGGCCGAAGCCATTCCCGCGCGGGTGGCACCGGGGTGGCGCGATGCCGCGCGCGCGATTCGATTCCAGGACGCGCTCGCGGGTGCGGTGGATCTTGAACAGGCGGCTTATGCAGCGCTGCACGACACCGGGCAACTTGACGGCAGCCGCGAACCGGCATCGGGCTTGGTCATCGATCGCATCGGCACGCGCGATGAGCCCGCTTTCCAGGATTTCGGTATTGCGTATTACCGTTACTGCGGCCGGGTGTAGGGCGGATCAAGGCACGAGCGCGGAAGCGCGAGCGCCGGACCCGTCGCAAGCGCTGCACGATGGGGCAGCCAGTAGGCCGGCCCCCAATAGGCCGGTTCAAGGAGCGCAGCGACGGAACCGGCGGCAAGCGCGGTGGCCGAGCCGGCGATAGTCAATGCCGGCTCCGCCCTGCAGGCTTGAGCCGGCCTACGCTGCAAGAGCAATGCGAACCATGGAGCCAGTAGGCCGGTTCAAGGAGCGTAGCGACGGAACCGGCGGCAAATGCAGTGGCCGAATCGGCGATGATCAATGCCGGTTCCGCCCTGCGGGCTTGAGCCGGCCTACGCTGCAAGAGCAATGCGAACCATGGAGCCAGTAGGCCGGTCCAAGGAGCGCAGCGACGGAACCGGCGGCAAGCGCGGTGGCCGAGCCGGCGATAGTCAATGCCGGCTCCGCCCTGCAGGCTTGAGCCGGCCTATGCTGCAAGAGCAATGCGAACCATGGAGCCAGTAGGCCGGTTCAAGGAGCGTAGCGACGGAACCGGCGGCAAATGCAGTGGCCGAATCGGCGATGATCAATGCCGGTTCCGCCCTGCGGGCTTGAGCCCGCCTGGGTGGTCGATGAGGATGATCAGGGCATGCCCGCAAGGCACTGCTGCATGCGCTGTGGATCAGGGGCTGCGGCGCGCACCCGGCCGGAATTCGCCACCACCACGGATTTGGCGGTCGTTTCTCCTGCATGGCAGATCGTGAAGCGCGCGTTGCTGCCAGCCGCGTTGCCATCCGGATGAAACACGATGTGTTCGCGGCCGGCGCTGGTGGTGATGCGGATGCCGGGCGGCATTGCGGTGAGCACTGCCAGTGCCTGTTTGCCGGGGTCGGGCTGCCCGTCGTGATCGGCGTCGTTCGCCACCAGCAAGCCGTGTTGCCAATCGTAGCCGGTTTGGCAATGCAGACCGTCGCTGCTGGGGCAAACCAGAACGCGGGTGTTGTGCATCACTGCGGCGCTGCGGGCGTGGCGCAGGATGCCGGCGACCGCGGCTTCGGCACTGCCGGTTTCGGTGCGCTTGAGCAGACTGCCCATTGCCGGCGCGCCGATCATCGCGAGCATCCCGGCGATGGCCAGCACGATCAGCAATTCGACAAGCGTGAAGCCGGGTGACAGGGTGGTTCCGTTTTGCCTGCACATGACCGCCTCCCGTTGGTATGGAGACAGTCTGCAAATCTCACGCGCTGCGCGGCAGCGGTGCGTTGCGTTGGCGTGCGTCAGACAATGCTGACACGGGTTGTCAGCATGGCAAACGTATAATGTCGGGATGAATGCAAGCCGTGCCACGCAACACGACGATGAACGCTTCCAACTCGTCGCGCCCTACCAGCCATCGGGCGACCAGCCGCAGGCGATTGCGAAGCTGATCGAAGGCTTCGATGCCGGCCTTGCGGCGCAGACGCTGCTGGGCGTCACCGGGTCCGGCAAAACCTTCACGATCGCCAACGTGGTGCAGGCGGTGCAGCGACCAACCCTGGTGCTGGCGCCCAACAAGACCCTGGCGGCACAGTTGTACGGTGAGTTCAAGCAGTTCTTCCCGCACAACGCGGTCGAGTATTTCGTCAGCTACTACGACTACTACCAGCCCGAGGCCTACGTTCCGTCGTCCGATACCTACATCGAGAAAGATGCCTCGATCAACGACCATATCGAGCAAATGCGCCTTGCTGCCACCAAGGCGTTGCTTTCAAGGCGCGACGCGCTGATCGTCGGCACGGTGTCGGCGATCTACGGTTTGGGTGATCCCGAGGATTATTTGAGCCTGCGCTTGATCCTGTCGATCGGTGATCGCGTCGACCAGCGCCAGTTGCTGCGCCAGCTGACGGAACTGCAATACACCCGCAACGAGATGGAACTGCGGCGCGGTACTTACCGCGTGCGCGGCGAGAGCCTCGACATCTTTCCGGCCGAGAGCGAGACCGAGGCCTTGCGCATCGAAATGTTCGACGGCGAGGTGGAGCGCATTTCGATGTTCGATCCGCTGACCGGCGACATCCTGCGCAAGCTGCCACGTTGCGTGGTGTACCCGGCCACGCATTACGCCTCCACCCGCGAGAGCGTGTTGAACGCGATCGATACCATCAAGGAAGAATTGAAGGAGCGGCTGGATGTGTTGCGCGGTGCCAACAAGCTGCTGGAGGCACAGCGGCTGGAACAACGCACCCTGTACGACATGGAGATGATGCACGAGGTCGGTTACTGCCAGGGCATCGAAAACTATTCGCGGCACCTGACGCGACGGCTGCCCGGCGAGCCGCCACCGACGTTGTTCGACTACCTGCCATCCGACGCGCTGCTGGTGGTCGATGAATCGCACGTCACGATTCCGCAGTTGGGCGCGATGTACAAGGGCGATCGCTCGCGCAAGGAAACCCTGGTCGAATTCGGGTTCCGGTTGCCGTCGGCGCTCGACAATCGGCCGCTGAAATTCGAGGAATGGGAACGCCGCGAACCGCGCACCATCTTCGTTTCAGCCACGCCGCGCGACTACGAAATGCAGAAATCCGGCGGCAGCGTGGTGGAGCTGGTGGTGCGCCCGACCGGGTTGATCGATCCGGCTGTCGAAGTGCGACCGGTGCGCTCACAGGTCGACGATGTACTCGGCGAAATCCGCGAGCGCGTGAAGCTGGGCGATCGCGTGTTGATCACCACGCTCACGAAACGCATGGCCGAAAATCTCACCGACTTTCTGGCCGAACAGGACGTGCGCGTGCGTTACCTGCATTCGGATATCGAAACCGTTGAGCGTGTGGAAATCATCCGCGACTTGCGGCTCGGCAAGTTCGACGTGCTGGTCGGCATCAATCTGCTGCGCGAAGGGCTGGACATGCCCGAAGTGTCGCTGGTCGCGATTCTCGACGCCGACAAGGAAGGCTTCCTGCGTTCGACCGGCTCGCTGATCCAGACCATCGGCCGCTGCGCGCGAAACGTGCGTGGCAAGGCCATCCTCTACGGCGATACCGTTACGCGTTCGATGCAGGCTGCGATAGACGAGACCGACCGTCGTCGCGCCAAGCAGGTCGAATACAACCTCGAACACGGCATCACGCCGACCACCATCGTGCGCAATATCGCCGACGTGATGGAAGGCGCGCGCGACGAGCCGTCTGCACGCGGGCGTGGGCGCGGTCGCGGCAAGGCGTCGACGCGCGCGGCAACGACGCGCAAGGTCGCCGAGGAAGCCGCCGATTACGCGACACTGGATGCGCACGCCGCCGCGGCGTTGATCAGGAAACTCGAGGGCGAGATGTACAAGCACGCGCAGAATCTCGAGTTCGAAGACGCCGCGCGCCTGCGCGACGAAATCCATCGCGTGCGCGAGCAGGCGTTGATGTCGTAGGTGTGGGAACACGCCATGCGCAGCCAACAGCGCAAGGCGGCGTCACGTACCGTACCGTTCCAACAGGGACTGGGTGCACTGTGGGAACGCGCCATGCGCGCGACAACCGCACCCAACAGGAGGCAGGGTGATGTCAAGTATCACGGTGATCGGCAGCTACATCTCGCCCTACGTGCGCAAGGTTTTGGTGTTTCTCGAGACCAAGGGGATCGCATACGAGATCGATCCGATCGCACCGTTCACCGGCAACGAAGAATTTGCACGATTGAGTCCGCTGCGGCGTGTGCCGGTGCTGATCGACGGCGGTCTGGTGCTCACCGATTCCTCGGTGATCTGCCAATACTTTGAAGACAAATTTCCGGCACCATCCTTGTACCCGCGCGGCATCGCCGATCGTGCCCGTGCACGCTGGCTCGAGGAGTACGCCGATACGCGACTTGCCGACGGCCTGATCTGGCGGCTGTTCTATGAAATTTCCATCCGCAAGCGCACCACCGGCCAGACCGCCGACGAGGCCGTCGTCAAACGCGCGCGCGAGGTCGAAATTCCGGCGTCGCTGGATTACCTGGAAACCCAGGTGCCGGCAACCGGATTCATCTTCGGCGAAGCCTCGATCGCGGACATCAGCATCGCCTGCTATTTCCGTACCGCGGTGTTCGTGCATTACGCCGTTGACACGGGGCGCTGGCCGCGCGTTGCAGCATTGCTCGATCGCACGTGGGCGCTGCCGGCGTTCCGCAAACTGGCGCACTTCGAGGATTGCACGCTGCGGGTGCGGATCGAAGATCAGCGCGATGTGTTGCGCGCGGAAGGCGCGCCGCTGGCGACGGAAACGATGGGAACCGGCCCGATCAGGCCAGTGATGGTGCGGACGACCTGAGGGCGGTCCATGCATACCGTTGGGCGATTGGCGAGTGTCAGCTGCTGACCGCTTGCGCGGTTATAGCGGTGGTACGGGGTGGCACATGGCCGCGCCGGCGCAACGCAAGCTCAATCCCGCTCGCGCGCTCCCGCCTCGCGTTCGTGCGCAGAATGCAGGTCGTCGGTGTCGAAGTGGCGAAGGTCTTCAGGCTCGTTCCGCTCCATCGCTCGATCGAGCAAGCCGAGTACGGGTCTGGCAGTGATTCCGTACAGCACGATGGAAAGCAGCACGGTCAGGGCCGTCACGGGCCATAGCTTTGCGGCAGTGTGGAGGCCACCAGTCGCCGCCACGTAGCTGATGTAATACAGCGATCCCAATCCGCGGATGCCGAAGTACCCGGCGGCGAGGCGCACTGGCATGGGGTGGACGGACCCGATGAAGCCAAGCAATACCACGATCGGGCGCACCACCAGTAGCGCCAGCAGGGCGAACACGACTTCGCGCCAGCCGATGCCGGCCAGCATGCCACTGGCGAGTGCGCCGCCGAACAGGCCGAGCACCAGAAACGCGAGTAGCCGTTCCAGCTTGCGCGCCGATTCGGTGATCCGTTGCGCGTAGTCGAGTGCATGGCCGAAGTTGCGGATGGTGATGGCGGCGACGAACACCGCGACGAACCCGTAACCGTGCGCAGCGGTGGTCGCGGCGTACACCAGAAATGCCATGCCCACCGAGGCCAAGCCTTCGTTCGAGCGTGAAAGTTGCAGCCGCTCGGGCAGCAGGCGATTGCCGCGCACCAGCAACCAGCCGAGTGCGAACCCGATCGACGCTGCGATCGCGACGCTCAGAACCAAGTCGATTCCAACCCAGTGCCACATCCACGCGCCGGGTTGTGATCCGTGCGCGACCAGCGCGGCGCCTAGCGCAAGAAACGGTAGCGCGAGACCGTCGTTCAGGCCGGCCTCGGAAGTCAGTGCGAAACGCGTTTCGCCTTCCTCGCCGACCCCCGGTGGGCCAACTTGCACCGACGTCGCCAGCACCGGATCGGTCGGCGCAAGGATCGCCGCGAGCAGTACGCCCACCCCTGGTGACAGTCCGAGCAGCACACAACCGAGAGCGGCCAACGCCGCGATCGACAACGGCATCACCAAGCCGAGCAGGCGCCAGGCGCTCGCCCATCCGTGCCACGAGAGGCGTCGGTCGATGCTGAGGCCGGCGCTCATCACCGCCACGATCAACACCACTTCCGGGAACAGGGTTGCGGCACGCGGGTGCGCCAACGGTGCCGCCGCGTCGCCGGTGAACATGAAGGCAAGATAGCCGGCCCCGACCGCCAGCATCGGCAGCGTCAACGGCACGCGGTCCAACCACAGCGGCAGCCACGCAACCAACAGGATCGCCGCGCCGAACCCGGCAAAGGCGAGCAGTTCCGCGGAAAACGGCATCATCGCGACGTTGGTCCTTCAACACGCGGGAAACCACACCATGATGACCGCGCTGCACGCAGCGGGCAACGCTGCGCGGCACGGGCTTTCAGGTTGGGTGTGGCGCGGGCGCGCCTGAATCAAGGTTCGGCCGACAGCTGCTGCAGTACCTGCTTGACCGCGTCTGCGACCACTTCGGGTCGATCCAGCTGGATGTCGTGGGACGTGTGCGTCACCTTGATCAACCGGCCGCGTGACGAACTGGCGACGATACGCGCCTGGGTTGCAGTGCGCGCGGCTTCGAGCTTGTCCCGCACAGGCTCCGGTGCATCGGCATACGTGCCGTCGGCCGACAGCACTACCAACGGCATTGCCCCGTGGGTCTCCGTGGTCGCAGCCGGGCGGCCGAATACCGAGACGTTGCTTCGCAGTTCCGACAGCAGTGTGCGCCAGAATGCGGGCCGTGATTTCCAGGCGTGGGTGGCCGCGTTCACCGCGTCGCTCGCCATCGGATTGGCACGGGCGATGCAGCCTTCCAGACCGGGCGGCGGCTTGGCCAGGCCGTCGCGGGCGGCCGCGGCCTCGCAGCGGCGAATGAAGGCAAAGCGCTGCGCATCCAGCGCCGATTCCTCGCGCGCCCAATCCGGCGCATGGGCGGCGATGTCCTGCGCGGGGGGATCGACCAGCACCAGCGCGGATACGTCGGCCGGATAACGGGTGGCGTAGCGGCGCACGATGTTGCTGCCCAGTGAATGTCCCACCAGCACCAGCGGGCGCGCGATGGCGGCGTGTTCGATCAAGCCGTGCAGGTCGGCCACGTCCGCATCGAGGTTGCGCGGCAACGGACCGGCGTCGCTGAAACCATAGCCCGCGCGATCATAGGCACACACCGTGGCGAACCCGGCAAGCAGCGGCTGCACCCGGAACCAGGTGCTCGAATCGGCGTGCGATCCCGCTTCCAGCAGGATGGTCGGCAAGCCGGTGCCGGTGCAGCGCAAGTTGAGTTCATGCCCCGGCGCGATGGTCACCCGCCTCGCCGGTTGTGCATAGGCACCCGGGATTTTTTCCGGCACGCTGGTGGCCGCACGTGCCGGAAGGCAAGCTGTGCCCGGCAACAGGCACGCACAGCAAGCGGCGAGGCGAACCAGCAAGCGTCGGTTCAACGCGGATCCTTCGGCGCATTCGGCGCCAGTTGGAGGACGTTTGTACATCGACCGCCGCCGCACGGCATGGTTCACGCCGGGGCGATGCTTCGGGCTTGCGTCAGGCGGTTCCGCGCACCGCCGCGGCGGCGCCGAGCAGGCCGGGATTGGGATGGGTGATCACTTGCACAGTCATGCGCTGCATGTAATCCGCATGCCGGCCTTTGGCGGTGAAGGCTTCCATGAATTCGCTGGCGCGAAAGAAATCGAGGAAGTGCAGCACCACGCCGCCCGCGATCAGCACGGTGTTGGCGCCGTGCAGCAGTGCGGCGTCGCCAGCGACTGCGCCGTAAATCCGGCAGAACCGGTGCAAGGCGCGCTCGGCGTCGGGGTCCTTGCCGGACAGTGCCGCCTTGGTGATGTATTCGGCGCCGCGGGTGCCGGGTTGTTCCGAAGAAGCGGCGACTGGCTCGATGCCGCGGAGTGCAGCGTCGATGTGCGTCAGGCCGTCGCCGCTCAATACCCGCTCGTTGGAAACCCGCCCGTAACGCGTGCGCAGCCACGCCGCGATCGCGCGTTCCTCGTCGTCGGCGGGCGCGAAACTGGCATGGCCGCCTTCGGTGGGAACCGGGTGCCAGCCATGGTCGTTCGAACCCGTCAGCAGAGCGACGCCAAGTCCGGTGCCGGCGCCGATCAGGGTGACCGGCGCTTGCGGCGGTGCCGTGGCGGTGCCGTGGATGGTCACGCGATCGTTGTCCGCGAGATGCGGCGTGGCCCACGCGATCGCGGCGAAATCGTTGACGAGTTGCAGGTCATCCAGACCGAGCATCTTTTGCAAATCGCGCCGGTTGAACGACCAGTCGCGGTTGGTCAGCTTGACTTCGTCGCCCTCGATCGGCGACGCGATCGCGAGCGCCGCGTGTTGCGGACGTACGCCGGTGGTTTCGATGTAGCGCTTTGCGGCATCGCCAAGGCTGTGGAAACCGGCGTCGGTAAAGGTGTCCTCGCGCAGGATTTGCGGACATGGCGCGGTCGGATCGGTGAGCGCGAAACGCGCATTGGTGCCGCCGATGTCACCGATCAGTGCCAGTTCTTCCGCCATGCCATTGCTCCGTAGCCGAATCGGGACAGCATAGCGCGCCGAGTTCGATCGGCCGTGACATTGCCGTCTACCGAAACGACAAAGGCCACCTGGCGGGTGGCCTTTGTCGTGTTTCAAGTGGTGGGCGGTACAGGGATCGAACCTGTGACCCCTACCATGTCAAGGTAGTGCTCTACCGCTGAGCTAACCGCCCGCGCGCGATCGCGCGAGCCGCGCACTATAGCGTGATCCGTGGTGGCGCTCAATGCGCCAATGCATGACGCCAGTTTCACTGGACGCTTGCGATGCTCTCCGGACGCGCGTGCGCAGCACCTGCCGCGGCAAGCCACGAACCTCGTGCCGGGCGCGGGATACGTCCCGCCATCGGGCTGGTCGGCGGGGTGGTTCGACTTCTGGATCAACCTGGTCACGCCGAACGCGATGTTGTTCGTCTGGATCACCCGTGGCATCGAGACCGTGCTGGCGCTGATGCTGATGCTGGGGTTCGCACGCGGCCGAAGGGCTCGGCGACCCGTACACTGTAGGCGCCTGCCAACATGGGCGCCGGCATTCGTTTCCCGCAGTTTTCGCGCTCGCGCGTTGACGCGGCGCCGGGCCTGCACTAACTTTGCAAAGGTACCGAGGAAGGTGGCTTGTGGGTAACTGCAGGTCGAGCGTGCGACATGCAAACTACGATCTTCTAATCCGGCCCGTGCGCGGCTCCGCAAGGACGCCTCGAGCGTCTTTTTTTATGCCCGCAATTTGCAACGTTCGCCATCGCTTCTCGTCCCCATGATCACGATCACGCTTCCAGACAACAGCACCAAATCGTTCGATGCGCCGCCCAGCGTGCGCGACGTCGCCGCGTCCATCGGCGCAGGTCTGGCCAAGGCCGCACTGGCCGGCAAGGTGGACGGCAAATTGGTGGACCTGTCGCGCACCGTCGATCACGACGCACGGGTCGAGATCGTCACCGAGAAATCGCCCGAGGCGCTGGAGGTCATCCGGCATTCCACGGCGCACTTGCTGGCACAGGCGGTACAACGCTTGTACCCCGGCACGCAGGTGACGATCGGGCCGGTGATCGAGGACGGTTTTTTCTATGACTTCGCGCCGAAGGACGAACCGTTCAAGCCAGAAGACCTGCCCGCGATCGAGGCCGAGATGCACAAGATTGCGAAAGAATCCTTGCCGCTCTCGCGCAGCGTCAAGTCGCGCGATGACGCGGTGCAGTTCTTCCGCGGCATCGGTGAGGATTACAAGGCCGAGATCATCGAATCGATTCCATCCAGCGAGGAACTGTCGCTGTACTCGCAGGGCGAGTTCACCGATTTGTGCCGTGGGCCGCACGTGCCGGATACCGGGCGCCTGAAATCGTTCAAGCTGATGAAGACGGCGGGTGCGTACTGGCGAGGCGATTCCGACAACGCGATGCTGAGCCGCATCTACGGCACCGCGTGGCTCAACGACAAGGACCTCAAGGCTTACCTCACCCGCATCGAGGAAGCGGAGAAGCGTGACCACCGCAAGCTTGGCCGTCAGCTCGATCTGTTCCACATGCAGGAAGAGGCGCCGGGCATGGCGTTCTGGCACGCCAAGGGCTGGACGCTGTGGCAGCAGGTCGAGCAGTACATGCGGCGGGTGTATCGCGACTCCGGCTATCAGGAGGTGCGCTGTCCGTCGATTCTCGACGTGTCGCTGTGGAAGAAGTCGGGCCACTGGGACAACTACCAGGACCACATGTTCTTCACCGAGTCGGAGAAGCGCACCTACGCGGTGAAGCCGATGAACTGCCCGGGCCATGTGCAGATCTACAACGATGGCCTGCACAGCTACCGGGACCTGCCGATCCGCTACGGCGAGTTCGGTTCCTGCACCCGCAATGAACCCTCAGGCGCGCTGCACGGCCTGTTGCGAGTACGCAATTTCACCCAGGACGACGGCCACATCTTCTGCACCGAGAACCAGATCGAGCAGGAGGTAGTGGATTTCCACGCCCAAGCCTTGAAGGTTTACGAGGATTTTGGTTTTACCAATGTCGAACTGATGCTGGCGTTGCGGCCCGACGCCCGGATTGGCGACGATGCGGTCTGGGACAAGGCCGAGGGTGCCTTGCGCGCCGCGCTGCGCCGGGCCGGTGCAGAGTGGACGGAGTTGCCGGGCGAAGGCGCCTTCTACGGCCCCAAGATCGAATACCACTTGCGCGACGCGATTGGCCGCGACTGGCAGCTCGGCACCATGCAGGTGGATTTCTCGATGCCGGGTCGCCTCGGCGCCGAATACGTGGGCGAGGATTCCCAGCGGCACACCCCGGTGATGCTGCACCGGGCCATCGTCGGCTCGATGGAACGCTTCCTCGGCATCCTGATCGAGCACCACGCCGGCAACTTCCCGACCTGGCTGGCACCGGTGCAGGCGGTGGTGATGAACATCACCGATAGCCAAGCCGATTATGCGGCCGGGGTGGCAAAAAGCCTGAACGAGGCCGGGTGGCGCGCCGAGGCCGATTTGCGCAACGAGAAGATCGGCTATAAAATTCGCGAGCATACGTTGCGGAAGGTGCCTTGGCTGCTCGTGATCGGTGATCGCGAGAAGGAGAAGGGCACCGTTTCCGTGCGCACGCGTTCCGGCGAAGATTTGGGCAGCATGCCGCTTGCAGATTTCACCGAACGCTTGCAGGCCGAAGGCGGCCCGCGTTGATGGAGTGCAGGCCAGGCACGCTGGCAGAATGACGAGGAGTAGAAGGTATCGCCACCGAAAACAAGAGCAATCGGCGCAACCACGATATCCGTGTACCGCGTGTGCGGGTGATCGGCGCCGATGGGGAACAGGTTGGGGTCCTTGAACGCGACGAGGCATTGGCGCTGGCCGAAGAATCCGGTCTGGATCTGGTCGAGATCCAGCCGACCGCCGAACCGACCGTGTGCCGGAT
>JBOHYW010000113.1:0-11704 GCA_050738155.1 Rhodanobacteraceae bacterium | reverse complement strand
CCGGCAGATCGGTCGCGACCTGTCCCTTGGTGCGTCGCAGGATGAACGGCGCGATGCGATGGTTGAGTCGCGCCTGCCGATCGGCATCGGCCTGGCGTTCGATCGGGATGCGGTAGTGACGGCGAAACGAACCCTCGTCACCGAGCAGGCCCGGCACCGCGAGGTCGACCTGCGACCACAATTCCCCCAGGTGGTTTTCCAGTGGGGTGCCGGTCATGCACACGCGGCGCCTGGATGAAATCGACAGCAATGCGCGCCGCGCCTGGGTACGCGGATTCTTGACCTGCTGCGCCTCATCGAGCACCACCAGCGCGAACGGCTGTTCGCGCAGTACCGAAAGGTCGCGCGGCAGCAGCGCATAGCTCGTGAGGATCACATCGTTCCCGGCGAGCCGATCGAAACTCTTGACACGTTCCGGCCCATGCAGCGTCAGCACTTTCAGGCTTGGCGCAAAGCGCTCGGTTTCGGCCTGCCAATTCGGAATGAGGCTGGTGGGCGCCACGATCAATGCAGGTTGGGTCAGCGCCGAGTTCTGCTTCAACGCCAGCACGTGCGCGAGCATCTGCACGGTCTTGCCGAGACCCATGTCGTCGGCCAGTACGCCACCCAAGCCCGCTTCGGCGAGCGCGTTCAACCAACGCAGGCCTTCGCGCTGGTACGGGCGCAATTCGGCGACCAGACCTTCCGGTACCGCATCGGAAGCCTTGGCGCCGGCCTCGCGCAGGCGCGTGGTGAAGCCGGTCAGGTCCTTCGGCGCGTCCAGCTTGCCGTTCTTCGGCAACGCGTCGGCGAATTCTTCCAGGCGCCCGGCCTGTACCCGCGGCAGCCGCAGCTTGTCGCGGGGGTGCGCGAGGTATTCGGCCAATGGCGCCAACAACTTGCGCAATACCGCCAACGGCACCGCCACCCGGCGGCGATCATCGACCGGTGCGTACCATACGGCGTCCTGGGTTTCGTTCTCGGGCGTAGTCAACGACAGCGTGTGCTCGGACAGCGCACGCTCGACGGTCGGCAACAAATTGATGCGCTTGCCTTCGACCTCGATACCCATCTCGAACTCGAACGCTTCGCCAGCATCGTCGGCGTTCGCCACGCCGTACCAGCGCGGCGGCCCCTCGAGTACTTCGAACGGGAAGCTCGATGCATATTCGACCGTGAAACCTTCCGCCTCCAGCCGCTCGCGCAGACCCAGCCAGCGCGCCGGCGTGTTGACTTCCAGCGCACCGGCGTAGCCCTTGCCGGGAAATACCCACGCGTCTTCCGGCAGCGTATCGGCCATGTCCCAAGGCAGGCCTTCGCAATCGACCGCCGGCGCAAGCCCGAACGTGTCCATGCGTTCCATCGTCGCCAATTCTTCGGCGCGTTTGCGCACGATCTCGACCAGCTTGCCGTTACGCACGCGCCGCACGATGGCCTCGCCACCACGGCCCGGCAGCCGTTCGCCGCCGTAATCGAATGCCAGCCGCGCATAGGCCAGCGGCGGCGTACCGGCACCGATGCGCGCATGGCGGGTGAGCGCCTGGTAAACCATCGCCGGCTTGGGCGCAAGCTCGGCGCGCTGTACGTGATCGAAAGCCTGTGGAGCGGGAATCCGCGCTGCCCACGGCGATGCCGACAACCGCCCGACCAACGTTTCGGCGTGCTCGGGGGCGAGGGGCGGTGCATCGATCAAGGCCACTTCTTCGGCGTCGCCATCCAACGGGCCGAGTTCGGCGCGCTCGGGGTCGAGATACCACAACCCGCCGATCCGGATCAGGCGCTGATGCTCGGGCAATTTCGGCAGCAACCGCTGGCGGCCGTCGCGTTCCAGCTGCCAGCCCCATTCCAGCGGCCGCGGTTTGCCGAGGCTGAGCCGGAGTCCTGCAACACCGCCAAGCAGACTCGGCGCGCTGTTGAGCAAGTCCCGCAACAATGCATCACCGAACGCTCCGGACAAATGCGCATAGCTGCGGCCCTTGCGCTGGGTCTGGGGCAGGCCAAGCACGGCGGCCGCAAGCCGCATGTCGGTTTCCCGCAATGCTGTGTGCGGAAGCTGTTTCGAATCCAGCGGCAGCGCACGTCCCAGCCGGCCCTTGGCAATGGTCTCCAGCAACACCGGCGCAATTTCGAGACGCGACAGCGCGGGGCCGTCCTGCAACAACTCCAGGAAAAATCCCAGCGTCGATATCTCCGCCGAATCGGTTTTGTCATCACCCGCGCGCGCGAGCAGGCGCGACCATTCGGCCGGAAGCGGCGCGGCTGTCACCTTCGGGGCGGTAGCTCCGACCGGGGTTTCGTTTTGGCTGCTGCGGTGTTGCATCCACGTGGCTTGGAGCGGTCAAAAGGCTCAAGCATAGCGCAGGGGCGGCAGGGATGCCCTACTGGAACAAATTCTCCGGATATTCCGGCTTGCGTTCACGCGCCAGCAGGGAATGCAAGGCGTCGGTCGGGGTCATATTGCCGCGCAGCACGCTTTGTACATGCGCGGAAATGGGCAAATCGAGGTCGTGCCGCCCGGCAAGGCGCATCACTTCGTCAGCGGTGACTGCGCCTTCGACCACCTGCCCGATATCGGCGAGCGCCTGTTGCAGCGGTACCCCCTGCCCGAGGGCGAACCCGAAACGGTAATTGCGCGACAACTGACCGGTGCAGGTGAGCACCAGGTCACCGAGGCCGGCCAAGCCCATCAGCGTCTGCGGCTGCGCGCCGAGCGCCGCACCCAAACGCAGCATTTCATTCATGCCACGGGTGATCAGCCCGGCGCGGGCGTTGAGACCAAGCTGCATGCCGTCGGCAACACCGGTCGCCACCGCCAGCACATTCTTCATCGCGCCACCGAGTTCGGCCCCCAGCATGTCGTTGCCGGTGTAGGCGCGGAAGGTATGGCTGTGCAGCAGGTCGGCGGTCTTCTGGGCGAACGCATCGTCACCGGAATGCACGGTGACCGCGGTCGGCCGGCCGGCCGCGACCTCACGCGCGAAGGATGGACCGGTCACCACCGCTGCGGGTGTACCGCGCAGGCGTTCGGCCACCAGTTCGTGCAGGAATCGCCCGGTGCCGGGCTCGAAGCCCTTGGTAGCCCAGGCGAAGCCGGCCCGTTTGGGCAACAGCGGCGCGGCTTCTTCCAGCATCGAGTGGAAAGCATGGCTCGGCACCGCGACCAGTGTCAGGTCGACGCCATCGAGCGCATCAGCCAGCTCCGACACGCAGGCCAATTCCGCCGGCAACTCGAGATCCGGCAGATAACGCTGGTTGCGATGGCTGGCCGCGATCTGCGCCAAGGTATCGGCGTTGCGCCCCCACAGGCGGGTCGCAACACCATTGCCGCACAGCAATGCGGCCAGCGCGGTACCCCACGAGCCGGCGCCGAGAACGGCGACCGTCGCGCGAGACATGACTGGAGCCTTAGGCGTTGAGCACCGGCTTGACGTCGCCGTCGGTTACCTGCTGGCCTGCCTGCTGGCGCTGCTGTTCGGCATACAGGGCGTCGAAGTTGATCGGCTGCAGCAGCAGCGGCGGGAAGCCGCCGTTCAGCACCAGATCGGAGATGACCTGCCGCGCATACGGGAACAGCACGTTCGGGCAATAGGTGGCCAGCACCACACCAAGGTTTTCCTGATCGAAACCGGTGAACGAAAACACGCCGGCCTGGTGCACCTCGGCCAGATACGCGGTGCGCTCGTTCAGGGTGCAGGTGACCGTGAGGGTCAGCACCACTTCATAATTGTCGCCCTCGACCGGGGTGGCCTTGTGGCCCAGGTTCAACTGCACCTGCGGCTGGCCTTCTTCTTGGAATACCTTCGGAGCATTCGGGACCTCGAACGAGATGTCGCGCGCGTAGATTTTCTGCAGCGCCATCTGCATCTGGGGGGCGGCTTGGCCGTTGCTCTGGGCCGGGGTGACTTCTGCCATGTTCGTAAAGCTCCGCTGGATGGGTCAAAGACCGGGATTGTCCCACACCTGCGGCATCGATGCACGCACCGCGATTGCCTGTCAACCCGCAGCCTGCTATATTTTGCGGCTATCTTTTGGCCGACCCGGGCTTTCCGGGTGCCCCGCGATGCGACCCGGGGCTTTCGCGGCACTTCCGGCATTCGCAAGTTCCAAACGCCGGGCCGAACTTCCGCGGGCTACGCGGGACATCATGAGGAGAATCCACCATGGCACGTGTCTGCCAGGTTACCGGTAAAGGTGTGACGACCGGGAATAACGTCTCGCACGCCAACAACAAGACCCGCCGCCGCTGGCTGCCCAACCTGCACGAACGCCGGTTCTGGGTCGCAAGCGAGAACCGCTGGGTAAAACTGCGGGTGTCCGGCAAGGCCCTGCGCACCATCGACAAGAATGGCATCGACGCCGTGCTCAGCGACCTGCGCGCACGCGGCGTGAAGGTGTAAGGAGAACTCCCATGGCAAGCAAACGCGACAAGATCCGCCTGATTTCCTCGGCCGGCACCGGCCACTTCTACACCACCGACAAGAACAAGAAGAACACCCCGGACAAGATGCAGGTCAAGAAATACGACCCGGTCGTCCGCAAGCACGTGATCTACAAGGAAGGCAAGATCAAGTGACGCATCGGCGCGCGCACGCAGTGCGCGCCTTGGCCGATGCGTCATCCCGTACGCCGCACAGCGGTGATCCGGGATCCAGTGTCTTTGTTCTTGCAAAGCCCGCCGCAAGGCGGGCTTTGCTTTGGTAGGGCGGGTGACAACCCGCCAACGCATCTCATACGGTGAGTTGTCACCCGCCCACCTCAGCCACTTTCGCGGGAATGACGACAGTAGTTCGGATTACAAGTTCGTCAGGAAGCACAAGTCTGCGCTCAGGCCCCACACGCCTCAGCCATTGCGCCCTCCAGCGAACACTCCGGCTGCTCGCGCATGGCAGCAAGTTCGGCAGCACCCCACGATCGCCGCACGCGTCCGTCCATCAACAAGATGACACGACTCGCGTGGCGTTCGGCGATGTCGAGCGAATGCGTCGCGAGCAACACGCTGGCAGCGCCGCGCGCAACCATCGCGGCGAGGTACGTCTTGAAGGCCAGCGCGCTATGCGGATCGAGTCCGTTGAAGGGCTCGTCCAGCAACAGCAAAGGCGGTTCGCCGATCAAGCCCAGCAGGATGCCGAGCTTCTGCCGCATGCCGAGCGAGTAATTGGCGACGCGCCGGTCCAACACCGGCGTAAGCGACAGGGTTTCGCCGAGCGCAAGCGTCGCCGGCGGAATGGTGGGCAACCCGCTCGCGCCCGCGAACAACGCAAGACACTCGCGGCCTGTCAGCAACACCGGCAGGCTTGGTGGATCGATGGCGAGCCCGATTGCTTGCTTCGCCGCTCGCGGCGCTTTCGCCAGATCGTGTCCATCTGCGCAAACAGTGCCCCCGCACAAGGGCGCGATGCCGGCGATGGCGCGCAGCAGCGTGGTCTTGCCCGCGCCATTGGGTCCGATCAACGCAACGAATTCGCCGCGAGCGATTTCCAGATCGACACCGACCAATACCCGGGTGTCGCCGTAGGCGACGCGCAGATTGGAGGCGCGGAGCAAAACCGTCATGCCGTAGGATCCGAAAACCGTGTCGCGCGAAAAATTCCGATAAGCGGCCACGCCGAAGCCAACCCCGCGCAAACAATCCATGCCAGCGCGATCGCAGCGCGTCCACCCAGTATCGCGACAACGGCCATCGGAACCAGCGCGCACGCCGCAGCGACAAGCGGATAGCGGAGCAAGGCCAGGCGCGCATGGCGTGCGTTCAATGGCGTCGCACCGAGCAGGTGCACTGCCACGACGGAAGCATCGGCGCTGGCGCGCATCACCACCGCCAGCCATGCCCACGAGAGCACCAGCACGACCAGCGCTCCCACCAGCGGAATGGATGGCCCATGCGGCAGCGCGACCAACACGGCACCAACCATGACGAAGCTGCCGCCACGCCGCCACTTGACCAACGCGGCACGACGTTGCCAATCCAGCACATGCGGCAGGCGCGGATCGTTCAACCACGGCAGCGCAAACAGAGGTTCACGAATGCCGTCTTCGCGGTGTACCCGCGCCAGCATGTCCCGACGGAACACGCGGACCACCGCGGCAACAGTGCCCACGACAAGCGCAAGCTCGATACCCGCCAGCGCATAAGCCAGGTCTGCCCCATGCGAGGCGGGCACTGAAGCACCCAACAGCAGTGCCGTGACGAACACCAGCGACACCATCAACGCCGCTGTCGCGATCAGCGACAAAGTGCGCGCCGCGGCACCTCGTGCGACCGGCAAGGCGCCGCACCATCCAAACCGCCACCTTTCCAAGGCGTCCAGCAATCGCTGATGCGCGATCGCGTAACTGCCACCCAGCGCGAGCAACGCACCGGCTGTCAGACACCATCCGTAGCCGCCGTAGAAATCCCCGCATGCGACGGCCACGCAGCACGCCAGCAGCAAAGCCGGGGCGCCGAGGATTCGGGTCAGCGTGATCGGCCCCGTGCGTCGAAACACAAGCCAGTCGGCGCGTATCGCGGGGTGCCAGAAGGCGTTCATCGGCGCGGATTATGGCATTCGCGCGCATGGCGCGCTGCCACGACAGCCGGTGTGGGGGTCAGCCCAGAGCCTGCCACGAAAGCCGGTGCGGAAGATTCTATATTCGTGGTCAAACACGCAATGGCCTGCCCTGCGTGCAACGGGTCCCGTGGAAAGCGCAGGTTGGGCTGAGCGGCTTCTCGCGAAGCCCAACAGACGGCCTGTGGTTGCGTGAACCTCGATCCTGCCTGCTGGAACCCTGTTGGGCTTCATCCGCAGAAAGCGCGGATTCAACCCAACCTACGGCGTCGTGGTAGGACCGGCCCATGGCCGCGACAGGCTGTCGCGGCGTGTGCCGATTTGCGCGCATGCTGCGATCCGCCGCAGGCGCACCGCTACTCGCAAGGGGAAACGAAAAACCCGCCAGACGGCGGGTTTTTGTTTCCACGAATTTACTGAGAACGTTGCGCGTTGCGCACTTACGCCCTCGCCACCGAATACCGTTTCAACCGCGCGGCGAATTCGATCAGCTTGCGATTGCCGCTGGCTTCCGCGTCGCGGCACCACTGCTGCAGTGCAGCCAGCGCGGATTCTGGCCTGCGCTGCTCCATCAGTGCGGCAAGGCGTGCGCGGTATTCGCTGATTTGTTGCAGGCGTGGGCGGTTTTCTATCGCAGCCGCCAGCCGCGTCTTGCCGCCCTTGTCGAGCCAGCGACCGCCGTTGGCCAGCGCGCGCCGCAGACGCCGGCGCGGCATCGTGCCCAGACGACGCGTGCCTTCGGCGCTGGATTGTTCGCGCACGGTCGGCTTGATGACCATCTTGTAGTATTCGGTCATCGCCTCGAAGCGGTGCGTCAGCAGCGCCTTCAGGGTTTCCTTGTCGGGCAGCGAGACATTGGGACGCTCATCCAGCGATGGCGCCACGCGCAACACTTTCGCCAAACGCACTTTCTGGAGGCCGCGAATCGCCACCCAGCCGATGTCTACCTCGAACTTGCGCAGCGCGAACTTGGCCGAACTCGGGAACGCATGGTGGTTGTTGTGGAGTTCCTCGCCGCCGCACCAGACCGCCCATGGCGTGAGGTTGGTGGCCTTGTCGGCGGTCTCGAAATTGCGATAACCCCACCAGTGACCGAGGCCGTTCACGACCCCGGCGGCCCAGAACGGAATCCACGCCATCTGCACCGCCCACACGGCGGCGCCGATCACGCCGAACAGTGCGATGTCGATGATGGCCAGCAACGTGACGCCGAGAAACGGATGCGGCGTATAAACGTGCCGCTCCATCCAGTCATCCGGCGTGCCGCGACCATATTTTTCGAGATCGGCCTCGTTGGCGGCCGCTTCGCGATACAGCTCCGCGCCTTCGAAGAACACCTTGCGGATACCGGCGACCTGCGGACTGTGCGGATCCAACTCGGTTTCGCAGTGGGCGTGATGCTTGCGGTGCACCGCGACCCATTCCTTGGTGACCATGCCGGTGCCGAGCCAGTTCCAGAAGCGCAGGAAATTGGCGATCACCGGGTGAAAATCCACGCCACGATGTGCCTGGCTGCGATGCAGGTACAAGGTGACGGCGAAGATGGTCAACTGGGTGGTGACCAGCACATAAAGAAGGATCGCGAGCCAGCCGGCATTCGCCAGGCCGTGCGCGGCAAAATTGAGGAAGGTATCGAGCATCTCGGTCACGCGGGAAAGGGGGCGGGTCAGGATACAAACCCGTACAGCGAGTCTAGGGGATAAACCCATCCATCGCCACAGGCTTGCTAGAACTATGTGATGGCAGTGACAATTCTTTCAATGCCTTTCACACCGATCTAACGAAATGGCCACGACATCAACCTTGCTCGAACTCGACCGCGTGGGTCGTCGTCTTGGCGGGCGCGCGGTGCTGCGCGGGATTTCGTTCATGTTGCAGCGCGGCGAAGTATTGGGCCTGCTTGGCGTGAACGGCGCCGGCAAATCGACGACGCTGTCGATTATTGCGGGCGTGTTGGCGCCCGATGCAGGCAGCGTGCGCATCGACGGACGCGATGTGGTCGAAGCTCGCCGCTCCATACGCGACCGCATAGGCTGGGTACCGGAGAGCGTGCCGCTATGGCCGGAATTGACGGTGAACGAAGCGCTGGATGCCTGCGGCCGCCTGCGTGGCTTGTCGCGTGCGGCGCGCGACACGGCGATCACGCGTGAACTCACGCGACTGGAGCTGGACAGCTTCGCCAACCGCCTGTGCGGACAGTTGTCGCTGGGCCAAAAGCGCCGCGTGGGCCTGGCGCAGGCATTGCTGCACGAACCCGATCTGCTGGTGCTGGACGAACCCGGCAATGGCCTCGACCCGATACAGGCCACGCAATTGCGTGAATTGATCGGCAAGCTTGCACCACAACGCGGCATCATCCTGTCCAGCCACGATCTTGGCGAGGTGGAAGCGATGTGCAACCGGGTGGTGATCCTGCACGAAGGCGCGGTGTGTCACGACGCGCCGCTCGACCCTGAACACGGCAAGCTCGCCGCGCAGTTCCACGCGATTTCACGCCCGCCCGCGAGCGCTGCCGCATGAGTTCGCTAAGCATCGCGCGCATCGATCTGAAACGACTCGCCGCCGGCCCGTTCGCGTGGACGCTGTTCGGTATCGCGCTGGCGATGATGGCGTGGCAATTCCTGCTCGACGTGTCCGCGTTCATGCACGCGCAGCCGACCGTCCCCGGCGCCATTGCAGGACCCGGCTTCACCGACACGGTGATCGCGCCGTATCTGCTGAACTACGTCCAGTTGTGCCTGGTGATCGCGCCACTCATCACGATGCAGGCGCTTGCCGGCGAGCGTCGTTCCCAGCGGCTGGCGCTGTTGTCGGTATCGGGTGCGTCCGCCACACAGATCGTGCTCGGCAAGTTTTTCGCGCGATTGGTGTTTCTGTGGCTATTGCTGATCGTTGTTGCAACGCTGCCACTGGTACTCGGTTCGGCGACGCAACTCGACTGGGGCCAGTTCGGCGCGGCCCTGATCGCAAGCGCGTTGTGCGTGGCCGCGCTCACCGCCATCGGCATCGCGGCTTCAGCGTTTACGCCGGAACCCGCGCTGGCCGCGACTGCCGCGCTGCTGATCGGTGAAGCATTGTCGTTGATCGATGCTGGCGTGCGGCTGACCGGCGGCGACACCGGCTGGCTGGGCTGGCTCGCACTGCACACGCATCTCGCCCCGGCGATGCGCGGTTTGATGCGCAGCGAAGACATCGTATATTTTCTCATCATCACCGTGCTGACGCTGGTGCTTGCCATCCATCGCGTCGCTGGCGACAGGGAGCGTGACTGATGCGGCGCGCGTGGCAATCATGGCTGTTCGCCCTGCTCTGCGTGGTGATCGCCGTATGCGTGGCCGCGCTGTCGGCGCGGTTCGGATTCACCACTGACTGGAGCGCTGGCGCACGCGCGACGATCACGCCGGAAAGCCAGGCGTTGCTCACGCAACTGAAAGGGCCGCTCGAGGTGGTGGCTTACGCGCGACCGGGGCGGGTCCGCACCAAAACCGGTTTGCTGATCACGCGCTATCGACGCTTCAAGCCTGACCTGAAACTCACCTTCGTCGACCCCGATCTCGACCCGGTCGCAACACAGGACGCCGGCATCACGACGAATGGCGAAATCGTGCTGCGCTGGCACGGCCACCAGCAGGACGTGACGCAACTCGACCAGCAGGATTTTTCCGACGCGCTGGCGCGACTCGCACGCGGCGGCACCCGGCTGATCGCCTTCGTGACCGGCGCCGGCGAACGTGACGCCAACGGCAGCAACGCCGCCGACCTTGGCGAATTCGTCAACGCGCTGTCGGCACGCGGCGTCCTCGCCTTGCCGCTCAATCTGGCAGATGCCGCCGAAGTGCCGCGCAATGCGAACCTCGTGGTACTGGCGAGCCCGCAGGCCGAACTGCTGCCGACATCGGTGCAAAAACTGGAGGACTACCTCGCCAGCGGCGGCAACCTGCTGTGGCTCACCGAACCCGGCGCCGACAACCTCGGTCTCGCGTCGCTTGCGCAGGCGCTGGGCATCAAGCGGTTGCCCGGGATGTTGTTCGATGCAGACGGTGCACGCGATCCACGCATGCTGGTGGCCACCCACTACCCGGCGCAGGCGATCACCGACGGCTTCAACATCAACACGCTGTTTCCGCGCGCTGAAGCACTCGCGGCATTGTCGGGCGCGCCATGGAAGACCCAGCCGATTCTCGAATCCGGTACGCGGAGCTGGAACCAGACCGCGCCACTCGATCCGGCGCAAGCCGTGCCGACGACATTCGATCCGGGCACCGGCGGCCTCAAAGGCCCGCTCACCTTCGGCTATGCGTTGAGCCGGCTCTCACCAAGCCCCGACAAGAACCAGCAGCGCGTGGTGGTGATCGGTGACGGCGATTTTCTTTCCAATGCATACGTGGCCGACGCCGGCAATCTCGCACTCGGCGAACGCGTGGTCGACTGGCTGCTGGGTGACGACGCATTGGCGAGCGTACCGCGCATCGCGCCCGATACGCTGCTGAAGCCGAACCGCGTGCAACTTGGGGTGCTCACCTTCGGTTATTTGATCGCGCTGCCGATCATCCTGATCCTGATCGGCTTCTGGATCGGCTGGCGTCGACGCCGGCGATGACTCGCGCAAACCGCAAGCTGGTGATCCTCGCGATCATTGCCGCCGCACTGGTCGCGGCGGTACTCATCGTCGGCCGACGCGAGTACTTGCGCCATCCGCCCGCGCTGACCGGGATCAATCCGTCGGACGTGACGCACATCGAACTCGACATCCCGCCGATTGCACCGCAGGTTTTCGAGCGGCACACGGACGGCTGGCAGCGTGTGAAACCCTCCGATGCGCGCGCCAACGACACGCGGGTGCAACGCCTGGCCAGGCTTGCGGCGACACCGGTGGCGCGCTGGATCCCTGCCACCAAAATCACTCCTGCCAAGGTCGGACTCGCGCACCCGTCCGCGACCTTGGAAGTCAATGGCACGCGGCTCGAATACGGTGGCCTCACCGCGATCGGCAACTTTCGTTACGTGCGCGTCGACGGCAAAATTGCGCTGGTGCCGAGGCAGTATTCGCCGGAAGTGACGCTTACAAAGAACGGCAAAGAGTAGAGTCGCTCGCTTGCGCTCGCTGTAAAGGGTCAAGTCGCTCGCTGCGCTCGCTGCAAAGAAAAGCTGCTCCTCTTTGCCCTTTACAGGCCGCGAAG
>JBOHYW010000112.1:0-11947 GCA_050738155.1 Rhodanobacteraceae bacterium | reverse complement strand
GTAGTAGGCCGGGGTCTGGATGATCACGCCATCGCCGGGTTCGGTGAACGCGCGAATGGCGTGGTGGAACGCTGGCACCACGCCGGGGCATTGCACGATCCACTCGGGGCCGACCGTCCACGCGTGGCGCTTAAGCATCCAGTCGACCACGGCTTGCGTGAACGCCGCGGACGGCATGGTGTAACCGAGTACCGCTTCGCCGAGGAACGCCTGCAACCCCTCGATGATTTCCGGCGCGTTCTCGAGATCGAGGTCGGCCACCGAAAATGGCGCGATCCCGGCTGGCACATCCGGGTTGGCCTGGCGCATGAATTCCCATTTGGCGGAAGCCAGGCCGGAGCGATCGACGAGCGTCGTGAAGTCGTGATTCGGCATGTTGCGTCCTGTCTGGTGGGGTCGTTGGTTGTGCATACGGCACGGCCGGAGCCATTTCGGCCGCGAGCCGGAAGTCCGCGCGCCGCACCGACCCGAGATTGTCCGCGGGAACAACCCATGGTTTGGATCGTCATTCCGCGGCATCGCCAGTTTCATCGGCGATGAACCCGGAATCTGCCCTCAAGTGGTACAGCTAACGGGAGCTTCCGGGTTTCCGGCAAGCCGGCATGGGTCCCGCAACGACGATGCACAGATTCTTTCGGAGCATCACACTACCAAGCTGCTGCCCTCGACGTTCGTATCCATGATAATCCTGCAGCGGTTCCCGGCATGCGTGTCTGGATGTCGCGCAGTTTCCCTCCACGCATTGCGACCAAGCCGATGACCAAGCCCGGTTCGATTTTCGCCAGCCGCAATTTCAGTTTGCTGTTCGCCGGCAGTTCGATCTCGGCGTTCGGCGACCAGTTCACGCTGGTGGCGTTGCCTTGGCTGGTATTGAAACTCACCGGCAATCCCGCCGCGCTGGGTCTGGTGCTGGCGGTGATGGCGTTCCCGCGCGCGGTGTTCATGCTGATCGGCGGCGCGGTGGTCGACCGCATGTCGCCACGCCGTGTGCTGCTCGGCGCGCGTGCCGTCAACGCCGCCTGCATCGTGATCCTCGCGGCACTGGTATTGGCTGGCGCGATCCACATGTGGATGATCTACCTGCTGGCGCTCGGCATCGGCCTGTCCACGGCATTTGCTTATCCCGCCGGTTCCGCGATCCTGCCGCAACTGGTGTCGCTGCAGCAGTTGCGCCCCGCCAACGCGGCGTTCATGGGCATGCGCCAGCTCAGCATGGTCGTCGGTCCGGTGGTCGCAGGATTCGTGATCGCACTGGGCGCGCACCATCAACCTTCCGCGCAGGCGCTGCCGGGTGCGCGCGGCCTGGGGATGGCTTTCAGCATCGATGCGGCGAGTTTTCTGTTTTCGTTGGCGTCGCTGGCGATGATCCGCATCCACGGCGATCTGCACCCGCCCAAGATGGTCGTCGGCGTGTTCGCCAGCATCGCCCAGGGCGTCCGCTACGTATGGGCGGACGTGCCGCTGCGCGCGTTCGTGATTTACGCGAGTTTCGTCGGCGTGTTCGTGGGCGGCCCGATCCAGGTGGGGTTGCCGGTGCTGGCGGATACGCGCCTCAATCTTGGCGCGGCATCGCTCGGTATCCTGATGACCGCGCAAGGCGTCGGCATGTTCATGGGCAGCATCCTCTCGGGGGCGGCCCAGCGCGCGGCGCGCGGGCATCTCGGCGTGATGGTGCTGTGCTTCGACAGCCTGACCGGCCTGACGCTCGCCGCACTGACACTGGTGCACACCACGTATTTCGGCGCGGCGCTGTTGTTCTGCACCGGCCTGCTCGGCGGCATGGTGATGATCGCGATCTTCACCTGGATCCAGCAGCGCGTTTCGCAAGCCATGATGGGCCGCACCATGAGCATCCTGATGTTCAGTTTCATGGGGCTGGCACCGCTCTCCGCGGCAGCCGCCGGCGCATTGCTGAAAGTGATTTCCCTGACCACGTTGTTCGGTATCGCCGGTTTGACGCTTACGGCGATCGCGCTGGTTTGCCTCGGCAGTCCGCAGTTGCGCAGCATTCGGGCGATACGACCGGAGGCCGCGAGTTCGTAGGCGAATACCGACGGTAAAAATTATCCCTCGCCAGTACCGCGCTGCATGTCGAAGCGTGGCGGAACCGCGCGCGAAACGCGAATCGCGGCGATCTGGTTGCGGAGGCTGCTGAAGCCAACCGATGACAGGCCGCAGGGGGTACAGACCAGCTTGCATGACCTGCCAAGCCTTGCCTCGCGGCCTACGCGATGTGTTCGATATCCGGCGGCATGGACACCCATCCGTGCATGCGTTCTTCGTAGACCGAGACTGTCGGGGCAGGGAACCTTGGGTCAGCGAAAGCACCGACGGGAATGCTGATCACATTTTCCATTCCGCCGGGTGCGTAGTAGACCGTGGAACCGCAATCAGGGCAGAAGTGGAACCTGGCGCGCGAGCCTTCATCGCCCACACGAACATGCTCGCTGCTCTTTCCCGAGACCGTGACGGAGGCCGACGGGAAGCGTGCCACCACCCCAAAGACACTCCCGGTTCGTTGCTGGCAGGCGAGGCAGTGGCAGACACTGATACGGGTTGTCTCGGCGGTCACCTGCGCCTGGAGCTGACCACAACTGCAAGAAGCGATGCGATTGGTCATTTGGTCATTGCTCGTTCTGTGGGGACGTGGATAGCGATGCCAGGCACCACTGGCAGCTATCGCGTTTGCCGGATCGGAATGCCAGATCTTTGCGCGTTTGGTGCGCGATGCAAGGCGCCTTGGATGGAGCAGGCGGCCTTCAGCGAATTGCCGTCCATCCCGTTCAAGCTGCCACCGCCTTGCTGACAGAGATCGGCGGCGGATTCTTCAGCGTCTGGTAAACCACGCAGTAGCGCTCCGTCAGGCGCAGCAGGGTAGCCAACTGCTCCTCCGAAGCATCCGTATCCAGGACGAACTGCAAGCGGATGTTCTGGAATCCGACCGGGACCTCCTTGGACACACCCAGCGTGCCACGGAAATCCAAATCGCCCTCGGCCTTCACGACGGCCTCCCGCAGCACGATGCCCAACGATGTGGCCACGGCATTGAGCGTTACGCCCGCGCAAGCTACCAAGGCTTCCAGCAGCATGTCTCCTGAACAGGCTTGCTGCCCCGAGCCACCGGTGGCTGGATGCAGGCCGGCAACCACAAGCCCTTTTCCTGTCTCGATCTTGCAGCTTACGTCTTCGCCCGCTCGGCCTTGCGCACGCAGCGTCATCAGCGAGGCTTCTGGCGTTTCCTTGTAGCGTTTTTTCAGAGGGGCTTGCGCTGCCCGCAAATCATCTGCCTTCATGGCGATACCTCATGTTTGCTTGTGACGCCTGGACAGCACGACTGTCGTTGGAACGGCCTGGCTTCGCGCATACCGTGGGCTGCGCGCGAGTCACGCGCGCCGAGCCACATCGCTGGCGATGGGACGGCAACGAAACACTGTCACGGAGGCAGGCCATGAAGAACTCTAGCACCATGCACGCGGGGTTGGATGTCCACAAGGAATCGATCGAGGTTGCGGTTGTGGACGCGGGCGGCGAAAAGGTGGATCGAGGCGAGTTTCATGCGACCGCCCGGAAATATGTTCGCGCTATACCTGGGTCCTGGCCAACGCTCTTGCTGCAACGAAAGCATTGGTCGACCGTGTTACATCCTCGGGTGTGGTTGCCCATGAGCACACGCTGATCCTGATAACCGCTCTGCCTCTCCAGCGCGAGCCACCCACCCAGCATTCACCGCTTTTTTGAATATTCTCGATTGTTTTATCCGTGATCAGATCATTTTCGCAGGCAACAAGTACTTGATTGAATACGATGTCATTGAGGATTTCAAAGTTGTTGGCATGGAGTTCGGCACCGAACTGCACGGCGCGTTCGTGAAGACCGTCTACAAGTTCCGCCAGACCGATGCGCCCCAGGTACTTCAACGAGGCCCATATCTCGATCGCCCTTGCCCTGCGTGACATGTCCTGCGTGTAGAGCATGCCGTCTCTGTTATCGCTATAAAGGATGTATGAGCCGGACATCTGCAAAGCAGTTACCAGTGAATTTCTGTCTCGACAGAGAATAATCCCGCTGTCGAACGGCGTATTCAGCGTCTTGTGGCCATCGACCGACCAGGAGTCCGCCAGTTGCATGCCTCGCGTCAACGCCGACAGCTTGGGAGACGCCGCCGCCCAGAGTCCAAATGCACCATCCACGTGGATCCAGGCACCCGCTTTTTGCGCCGCGGCGCACAGTTCTTCGAAGGCATCAAAACTGCCGGAGTCAACGTTTCCGGCTTGCAAAATCAGCACGGTCCTTTCGTCGAGCCTCGGAAGGCTTGTCGGGACCATCCGCCCCTGATCGTCCGTGTCGACCTTTTCCATGTTGTCCGCGCCAAATCCCAGTAGCGCGACCGCTTTCGTGATCGAGCCGTGTGCTTGCCGTCCCATGACCACGCGCAGGCGCGGCGCGCCAGCGAGCCCGCTGGCGTTGACGTCCCAGCCTTGGCTTTGAAGCAGCTTGTATCGTGCTGCTGCGAGCCCACAGAATGTCGCGTTTGAAGTTCCACTTACAAACCCAGCTACCGTTTGTTCGGGCAGGTTGAAGATCTGTTTGAGCCAATGTTCACAGACATTCTCGATCTTGGCGGCGACAGGCGACATCTTGTAAAGCGCGCCATTCTGGTCCCATGTGTCCGCCAGCCAGCGAGCGCCAAGAGCGGCGGGAATGGTGCCACCGACGACAAGGCCAAAGTAGCGTCCACCTGTGCTGGCGACGGTGGCAGGAGAACCGAAGTCGTGCAGCTCGCGAACGACTGCCACCGCGTCTTCACCATCCTCGGGGAATGGCTCCGAGAATTTGGCGAGTCGTTCTGTATCCTCGGGCCGAGGGTAAACATGACGCTCCAGTGTCGAGCCAACGTAGTCCAGCGCCAGCGTACTCGCTGTTTTGAGCACGTCACACGACTCAATATCCTTGAACATCCTTTCTCTTGCAGACACTTGCATGCGCGTTACCCAAAGATGAGGTGAAAATCCAAATTCGTCCTGGATGGGCCAGCAATGTAGCGGCGCGGCGCATTGGGATACAGATACAGAAGTATATGATTTTGATGGGAACAGATTCTTCAATCGTCTGATGCGTCTATCTTGTTGTTCTGTAATGTTTTGCATGCACATATTTTGATTTTACGCGTAACACTTTCTGGTATCGTGACATGAAGCCGAAACAGTTAGCATGGAGCCGGTTTGACAAGAACGTTGGAGTTGCCGCGTGTCTGATGCACCGTTTCTTTACGAGGAACTGGCGAGCTTCATCTCGAGGCTGGTCGACCGCGGGACCCTGGCCCCTGGAACCCGTGTGCCGTCCTTGCGCGACATTAGTCAGGACCGTGGCGTAGCCATTTCGACAGCACTACAGGCCTATCGACTCCTCGAGGATCGAGGCATCATCGAGGCAAGGCCGAAATCCGGTTACTACGTCGTCGGACGTCGCACCGCCACTTTTGCAAAGCCCTCGGCCTCAACGCCACCGGAAAACGCAGCGGAAGTTGCCATCTCCAGCGTTGCCCTCAAGCTGCTGGAATACGCTTCCGATCCAAGGTTGATCCCCTTGGGATGTGCGATTCCAAGCTCGGAACTCCTGGCTGCCGAACGGTTGGATCGGCTTTTGGCGCGCAAGGCGCGCGCGAAGGGACGCGAATTCAACATCTACACTGCACCGAAGGGCGATTTGCAGCTGCGGGTGGAAATCGCGCGCAGGGCAATGCACTGGCAGCGGCCGCTTTCGCCGGAAGACATCATTGTCACGAATGGCTGCACCGAAGCATTGAGCCTTGCCCTCAGGTCCGTGACCAAAGCAGGAGATACGGTGGCCATCGAGTCACCCACCTATTTTGGTTTGTTGCAAGCGCTCGAGGCTCTGGATCTGAAAGCCTTGGAACTGCCAACCGATCCCACAACCGGCGCGGACCTGCTTGCGCTCGAGCGGGCCCTCGCCAGCAGGGAAATTGCTGCCTGTCTGTTCGCCTCGAGCTTCAGCAACCCGCTCGGTTGCACGATGCCGGACGAAAGAAAGCGTGCCACGCTTGATCTCATCACCAAATATGGCGTACCCCTTATCGAGGACGACATTTACGGCGACATCTATTTTGGGACTGAGCGCCCTAGGCCATTCGCCGCCTTCGATAGTTGCGCGAATATCATCTATTGCAGTTCTTTTTCGAAGACGCTTGCCCCTGGATATCGAATTGGCTGGGTGACCGCCACGCGCAACACCGAAGCCATCCTGGGACGCAAATTCGCATCCACGCTGTGCAGTCCGGCTCTGCTCCAAAGCGCGGTTGCGGATTTTCTGGGCTCTGGTGGCTACGAACACCATCTACGCCGCTTGCGTTCAGTCCTCAAGAGCAATCTGGATCGCATGACCCTCGCAGTCGAGAAAAGTTTCCCGACGGGTACGAAGGTGACTCAACCGGCGGGAGGTTTCGTGCTGTGGCTGGAACTACCTCGATCCGTGAATACACGGGCTCTTTTCGATAGCGCACTTGGAGAAGGCATCTGTTTCGCCCCGGGCGACGTCTTTTCGACAAGTTCGCGATATAACAACTGCTTGAGGCTTGGCTGCACACAGCCTTGGGACACGCAAATCGAGAGGGGGGTAATTCGCATTGGCGAGCTTGCGAGCTTGGCGGTGCCCTGCCGTTGACGTGGGGCAAACAGAAGCGAATCGCAGAACACCACCTCACCGACCTTGCGTTGGAGCCGAGCAGCTACCTCGCAATGACCAACTCATTTCTCGCGTTGCTCATAACTGGTGATAGTACGAATAACACTTGGGCGCACGAGCATATTTTGATACCAGCGGAACAAGTGGTAGTGACGCCTGACAGCGGCCAACCCTTCGGGTGCGAGGCAAAAATAGCGCAGCATCGGGAAGGCGTGCAAGTCTGCGAGTGAAATGGACTCACCGGCCAGGAAGGAAGTGCCACCGGACAAAGCTTCCAATGCCTGCAGACAAGTCTGAGACGCCGTTAACGAGCATGCGACAGTTTTTTCGTCTGCCAATCCACCATCCAAAGGAATCAATACCTGCTGAACAAACACGCCCCATACCATCGGACGATAGGCATATGAATCCAGAATGCCTATAATCTGGTTCATTCTGGCCCTTTGCTCCACTTTGCCGGGTTGAAGGGAAACACCTTGAAACATCTCATCGATGTACCGGTTAATTGCGCTCGTCTCAAAAAGCTCGAATGAGCCGTGCTGTAATACAGGGACACGCCCAAATGGATGGTGACCCAAGTGATTGTCGGGCACGCCATTGGGCCCGAAGATCTCCACTTCCTTCAAAGAGTACGGTATCTGTTTCTCCTCGAGCGCCAGTCGAGCAATGCGCGTGTAAACACTGCGTTCAATGCCAAAGAGTACTGGTGCGACAGAGGACGACATCAAGAACCCAAGCTTGAGCTAGCTGGCACCAACCCGCGTAGCAGGATTGCGTCTGGTTGAGTGAATAGTTTGACGGCAGGTTTGCTATCTGCCTGGTTGCCATCCCTTATAAGATGGTATCTCTTCTTCATCCTGCAACCATGGAACATCATGCGATCGCCATATATGCATCGCTGGTCTTGCGTCAGGATCTTCGTCGAGCGTTGCGACTCTCAGGAGAACATATGGTTGGCCCGACCGTTCAGCTACCAGATGTGAGCCACATGCAGAACAAAAATACCTATGCTTCCCTGGTGAGGATTCAAAGAATTCAAGTTTTTCTTTGCCTTTAAGCCAACGAAAGTGTTCACGATTTACGCCAGCAGTCGAAGCAAACGCTGCGGCATGCGCCTTGCGACAGGTGTGGCAATGGCAATGATCGATCGGCATGTCGAGTTGATCGACCTCATACTCCACTGCACCGCATAGACAGCTACCTTTCATCGCTACACCTCATGTCAACCTCAATTTTCCACCCAACGCTGGAGTCAAGTGGCCGCGGAACGCGGCCCGCTTGACCGGGATGTCTGCCCATGCTCACGCACGGCTTGCAACGCACAATTATTGCATATACGATAATTACACATGAGCCATGACCCCGCGAAGCGCCACAAGAACCTGCGCAAGCACGGTTTCGACCTGCCCGGTTGCATGGAAGCATTTGATGGCCCGATGACTCACCCGCGAGGATGACCGTGAAGGCTACGGGGAACAGCGGTTGGTGAGCTTGGGCTGGGCGCATGTCCGCGTGGTTTGTGCTTGTGTGGACCGACCGTGAGGACGGCCCCAGACTGATTTCGTGCCGCGAGGCAGAACCCAATGAACGAGAAGCGTACTACCAAGCCTACCCGCAAATCTGACGTGCCGTACGACCCCAAGAGCAAAGCGGCGACGTTGAAGTACTGGGAAAGCGCCACTGCACACCGAGGCGTTGCCGAACTGCGCGCAAAGCGCGGGCGACCGGCCAAGCCACCCGAAGAACGCAAAGAACAGATTGCCCTGCGTGTGGATAAGGACGTACTCGAGTGGTACCGCGACCAGGGCGCTGGTTGGCAAACCCGCATGAACGCCGTGTTGAAGGCATTTCGCGACGCGGCGAGCTGATTGTGGGGGCTAACGCCGGAGGCAAGCGGCCGCAGAACGCGGCCTGCTTGACCGAGCTGCTATGCGGCAGACTCTAGCTGCCAGCCCGGAAACACAAGTACTGCGGGATGACAATGCAACGCAGTTGCCAGAACCTTCGCACGCTCGACACCGAGGTTGACCCGACCGGTCTCGATGCTGGAAATGGTGGTTTGCGGAATGCCGCAGATGGACGAGAGCTGCGTTTGGCTAAAGCCTTGCAGCTCACGGATGATCCGCACCGACTCGCCAGGACTGACGTCGATGCGCTTTTTTGCAGAAATGAACTTGGGCATATCAATACCTCCGATAGTCATACGGAGTAACGCGAACTACTTGGACGGCCATGACGTCGGCCTCCACGGAGTAGATAACGCGCCACTGCTCGTTCAACCGGGACGATCTGAAGCCCTTCAAGCCACCGGAAAGCGCCTAGTCGCGGAAGCCTCTGATGGCCCGCAGGCCTTGTGGGCCAGAGAGTCTGGCAATGTCCTTCCACTTTCGTAGCGCTTCAAGATTTCGACGGGAACACGACCCGACGAGAGGTCTGTGTCTGCTTGGCGGTGCTCCAAGATCGTCCACATGCCATATTGCGGCTAGACCAAATATGTACTGTCAAGTACCCAACAGCCGCCCTTGCCGCATTGAAGTAATGCGGCGCAACCCGTGCAGCAGGTTTGCGTCCGCTTGACCGAATAGTTGGGCGTCATAGCCCCAATACCAACCGTAACCCCTCGTCAACGCGTTGCATGGCCCGATTAGGCAGAGCCTTGACCCGTAACGTCAGAAGCTCGCGATCAATGGTGAGAACCTGCGACACGTTGACGACCGATGGTTTTGGAAGCCCTGCCTCCGCCTTGGCGAGACGCACATTGCCCGGTGCCTCAGCCAATGCAAGGTTAGACGTGACGACCGCAACGACGACGGTGCTGATGCGACTTTGGCTGAATGGATTGGACTGCACGACGAGTACGGGGCGGCGAAAACCCGGGCCAGAGCCCGTTGACGCCGGCAGCGAAGCCCACCACACCTCACCACGCTTCATGGCTTAACGACGCGTATTGTGCTGACGAAAGCGCAGCGTCAACCGTCGACGCCCCAGCGTCGTAGACCGCATTGAGCTTGGCTGTCACTGATGCGCCGTTGTGCTTGGCAACGTATTCCTCGAGCGCCTCAGAAAAAACTTGGCTGCGTGGCACGCGCCGTTCCTTTGCCAAGCGCTCAGCGGCATCGAAGACTGGATCTGGAACAGAGATAGCTACTTTCATACTGATATGGTACTACCAAAGTATGAAGCCAGCAACTACGACGCCCAACGCTTGAGGTAAGCGGCGCGCGGCTTTTTGCGCGTTCGCTTGGCCGAGTGGTTAGCCTGCATTGTGTCCCAACTGTGCTCGCTGGCGCACGGCTGCGGGCACAGCGAGGAACCCCGCCCCATCTACGATGGCGTGCGCCAAGATACAGAGCCAAAGGTTGCGCGTGAACACAAAGAGCAGCGTGAACACGACCGCTGAGACGAAGACCGGCATCAAGTGAGCGAAGCCCCACTTGAGATGCGCCAGCGTGAACGCAACCACCGAAACAGCGCACGCTACCCATAGGCTCCCGAACAACAACTGCCCGATACCAACTGCGTAGCCGCGATACAGCACCTCCTCTGTAACCGCCGCCGTGACTACGATCAAGCACCGGTACCCGAACGGCAGATTCACAAGCAACTTGTGCAGAGCTTGCTGCTTCTGCGAGTGCGAGCCCAGGCTCTGCTGGATGTACAAAGAGGCGCCCATCACCCCGAACATAACTGCTGCCGCAACTACGGACCAGCCGACACCTCCCCATGTGGGCCATACGATACCGAAGTGCAAGCGCCAAGCGCCGACCCCCTCAGCTGCGATGACAACCACAACAATTGCCGCCGCCCATAGAGTCATGCGCGGAACAAGTGCCCACGGTTGGAAGTGCAGCCGCGTGAACGAGGCCAGCAGCAGGGGACTTGCCGCGAGCGACACTGCAAGGCAAAAGAGTAGGAGTGCTGGCATTTGAAGGCTAACGCTTGAGGTAACCGGCGCGAATCCGCGTAGCGGATGAGCGTCCGGTTGACCGAATAGTTAGAGGTCGGGAACGCCCGTGCCAGCATACCGCAGGCGTAGCAGCAGCCGTGATATGACCCCCGAGCCAAGAACTAGAACAACGCCAAGTACACATTGCAGGATGCTACCAACCAACATGGGGAGCATATGCACGCCCGGCGGACCGAACGAGCGAATGATGTTGCTGACCAAACCCGGTAGCGCGAGGATAAAAATGAGAGTGCCGACAGCGACGAACGTGGCGCCGACAACCGCCCGAACATTGAGCTTTGTAACGGGCGCGTCAGTGATGCCGCGGGCCGCCAGGTGCGCAAGGGAAGGCGCACACCACCAAAGGGCAACTGCCACGACAGCCGGGCCAACCAATCCCACAACAACAAGAGTGGAAAGCGGCAGCCCACTGAAGCTTTGGGACGGCGCAACGAAGAAGAACGCCGCATCGGCCGCGTAGATGAACGCCTGCGAGCCGATAAAGACCGCCAAAACCCGCAGTGCCAGCGTCATGAGTTCTTGCGGCTTCATTTCCCCCGACCTCTAACGCTTGAGGTGAGCGTCCGGTTGACCGAATAGTTAGAGCCGCCCAGCCCAGTAGCCCGGGCGCTTCCGATGAAGCGCTACCGCGAGAACGACAACTTGGCCGTGCACCTCGCGATAGATAAGACTGAACGGAAAGCCATGCAGCGAAACGATGCGAATACCAGGCGCTTGAACGACCTTGTATCGGTGCGGAGCCTCGCAAACGTGCAACAGAGCTGAACGAAATGCAGTGTGGTAGCGGCGACCTAACCCGGAAGAGCGTGCTTCGTAGTAGGCGACCTGCTCCTCGTGCTCCAGCGTTGCAGCCGGGTGGAGCACATAGTTCACTCGTAGCGCGCCTTAACCCTGCGCTCAAGCTCCGTGGCTGAAACAAGCTGTACCTTGCCTGCGTCGATTTCTCGCGCACGACGCGCGGCCTCCAGCAGCCAAAGCTTCTCTGCTTCTGCAGCAGAAAGCTGATCGAGACTCTCCAAGAGACGCTGGGCGAGCGCTGCACGCTTCGCGGCTGGGAGCTCGAGTGCTTCCTTTTCGATGGCGTTTGATCTCATGAGGCTGATGATACCACTACGTTTGGGGGCGGCCCCAACGCTTGAGGTAAGCGGCGCAACCCGCGCAGCGGGTTTGCGTCCGCTTGACCGAGTAAAAAGAGACTTCCTCGTCCTTATCGGCCTCGAGGGCCATGATGGTCGTAACCGTCAGCAGAGGAGGAAGTCTCGATGAGCACTATAACCA
>JBOHYW010000111.1:0-11999 GCA_050738155.1 Rhodanobacteraceae bacterium | reverse complement strand
AACCAGACGCGGTCGAACTGTCCTGCGGCCTTTTGCCCCGATGCCAGACCGAAATCGCCACGGCCCACGAATTCAACGATCTTGCCCTTCAACACCGAATCGGGGTCAATCAACCGCGTCAGCGAACCGTTGAGAAAACTCTGGCGCAGGCTTGACAGCGGCCAGGCTCCGGACTGCGCGAGCGCAGGCGGCCAGTTGCGTTCGATGTACCCTGCGCCAACCGACTCATTAAGCAGCGCTTCATTGCGCAGCGCCGTGATCACGCGTCCGCATAATGTTTCGCTTCCCGAAGAGTGCCCGGCGCCAAGGTCGATTACCCGCAGTCCATCTTTCTCGCGGCTGTCGGTAAGCACGGCGTAACGGTAATCGCCCCAGACTTCGTCCTTGGCCGCATCGTCGGCGTCTCGCACTTTTGCGTGCAGTTCGGCACGGTCGCTGTTTTCGAATTCACCGCCCAGCGTTCCGTCCGCCAATTCGCGCGACACCCGCTTCCATGCCAGCTCGGTCTCGACCTTTTCACGCAATTCGCGCCCCGGTTTCTTGAAACACCAAACCAGCGCGCCGGGGTACAAGCGCGGAGACTGGCCACGACGCTGGGTGTAGTCGGCAATCTTTGTCCTCAATCCCGCGTCGCCCCATTCCTGGTCGGGGTCGGCGACCACCAACGTCAAGCGTGGTGAGTCGGCGACATCCCCGCCGTCGTGCGGGAAGAACACGGTAGGGATGCTGGCGCCACGCTTGAACTCGTCTTCCACCCTTTTTCGCATCGCCGGCTGGACTTCGGATTCGTAGTCGAGGGACGCACGCCGGTCGCTGACCACCTTGCGCAGCGTCGGCAGGTGTCCGATGCGGAATCCATCGGTTCCCACCTTGCGGATGAAGTACGAACGCTCCTCCAGCGCGATCGCCGCGTTGTCGATGGACGTGGTGTCCACGTCCGGCGCGCCGAGTGCAAAACGCAGCTCGGGCAGGTGGGCAACCTTGTCGGTTTGGCCGCCCGATGATTCGAACAGGATCACGGTGCCCGAGCGGCGATGGATGTCCTTCAGTGGCCCCTGCGTGTCTGCATCCAGCGCACGCGCGTGCGCTTGCTCACCGGCAATGTCGGTATCGATCGCGGGTAGCAGCCTGGATTCGCCGAGCTGGCCCAGCACCACGCTGCGGAATCCAGGTTCGGAGAGCGGCGCCGATCCCAGCGTGATCAACGGTTCAGTGCGGGCCTTGCGGAATGCGTCTTGCGCCGCGATCGAAATCCATTGCGCCAGCATCGCCAGCGTGCCGCGGGTTTGCTGGTAGTGCGTCAACGTCTGCCACTTGCGCTGGAATACGGACAGCGTTGCCGGGTGGAATGGATAGCAGGCCTCAAACCGCGCCCGCAGGAAATCCCGCGCCTTGGCTTCTGTCGAGGCGGAGTCCACCGCGGTCCACTCCGGCGGTAGTTGCGCGCGACGATCGAAGCACCAGTCGCCGAAGGTCTTGGCGACATGCTTGCGAGTCCGCTCGCTGCCCAGGTCCTGGAACAGGCGCCTACGCAGCACTTCACTGATTTCGGCTTCGTCGGTGACAATCAAGTCCTTGGCCACGCGGCGCACAACCTTGGTGATCTTGTCCTGCCATTCCTGGTCCCAGTCGGTCATTTCCACTTGGCTTCGCGGCAGTGCAATCACGGCGGCGCCATGGGTCGTGCCGGTGATGGCGACGGTCAGGTTCTGGATGAACGCGTGGAAGGACTCCGCCGCGCCGCGGTGGCGGTTGAGGTAATTCAGCACCTCGTCGAACAACAGCAGCACGGGCGCGTTGGCTGCCGCGAATACGCGCGCCAGCGCTTCGGTGCCCGGCGGCGTGGTTAGCGCAGACTTGCCCAGCGCCGCCACACCCGCGTCCCCCGCCAGTTGGCGCGCGACGTCGATCCACGGGGTTTCGCGGCCCGGCTGCGGGTCCCACGCATTGCCCACGAACACGGCTACCTTGGCCGAAGGCACCGTATCAAGGCCGGCCTTTTCGACCATCTGCGCCACGCCGGGGTAGAACATCGCAGCCTTGCCGCCGTTCGCCAGGTGATACAGCGTCGCCAAGGTGTGGGTCTTGCCGCCGCCGAACTGGGTGATCAGCGTCATCACCGGCGCGGTGTTGTCGGTGCGACCAGCCAGTCGCCGCAGCACCATGCCGACGTGCTCGCGCAGGGCTCGCGTGAAGTAGGTACGCGCAAAGAACTGCGTCGGATCGCGGTAATCCTCGGGTGCGGTGCCCGCGACGACTTGTTCCAGCGCAATCGCGAACTCGTCCGGGTTGAACGATCGGCCCTCGCGGACTTCCTTGCGCGGCGTGACAACTTTGTACCAAGGTTCCATCAGCAATCCCCAAGATATATCGGCGCAAACATAGCCGGATCAGCCAGCCGTCGCGATGGCTTCGAGCCGCGTAAGGTAATCGCCCGGCAACTTCCAGTGGCGGGCGCCGGCGAGCAAATGGCGTACATAGGCGCGGCTCGGCAATGGCGGCTCTGGTTGCGGCGTAGCGAAGTACGAACTGCAGGCGAGCGCATTTGCAGTATCGTCGTCGACCAGCACCAAGCACTCACGCCGCCAATAGGCGTTCCGCTCGCGACCGGCGGCGTAGCCCTCGCATGTGTCGAGCGTGCCGACATCCGCTTCTCCGATGTCATACACCACGCCCCAGACGCGTTGGTCGGGCGCACGCACCACATCGGCAACCCCGCACCCCCGTGACACGGACCCGCGCGTGAATGCGAGTTGCCGGTCAGGCAGGGTCGCCCTGTGCAGAAATCGCGCGGAAGGGCAACGCTGGCGTATTTGCGCCCAATCCATATTCGACCCGTAGGCAAAGTAGAGCATGGCGTTATTTTGGCGCCGCCAGCAGCATCGCATCCAGCAGCCGCTTTTCCTCAGCTCCACGCGGATACAGCGCCGACAGCGCATTGGCGAGGCGCAGGAAATCCGGGCCGCGTTCCACTTCGGACTTCAGCAGGGCTCGCAACGCGTTGGTGCGGCCACCGGACTGCAGCAGCATCGCCGCGTGCACGCGATCCAGCGTCGTCGCCTCGTGCTGCGCCGTCAGTTGGTCGTCGGAAACGGTTGAGCCAACCGCAACACGCTTGCCACGTCCGCGCCGTCCGCGAACCGTGGGTGCGGCAGCGGCATCGGGGAACAGCGCCATTTGCGGCTGCAGGCCCAGTGCCGCGTCTTCCTCGATGCGGGACGCGACGGCCTGTGCGCCGTCTTTGCCGAACAGTTGCTCCGCCCGTTCGGTGACCGGCAACAGGCGCACCAGGCCCTTCTCTGTTGCGATGACCCGACCCTTCCACTTGTCGAGGTCGATGCCCAGCGGTTGGGCAAAGCGGCGGGTTACGTCGAAAGGCAGCGTGAAGCCCTTGGCCTTCTTGCGTGGACCCGATTCTTCCTCGTCGTCTGTCTCCGAGGATTCGGCAGCAGCATCGTCATTGCTGCCATCGGCATCGTCGGCCGATTCGTTGTCGCCGCTGTCCAGCGTCCACAGGAACAGCGCAGTCAGTCGCGCGTCTTCTTCCAGCGCGCCCGCGGCGCCGTTGCGGGCCTTGGCTTCCGCCGTGCCCAGCACGTTTTCGAGTGCCGCGCGACCGACTACTTCCCAGACCTTTGGCAGATATTCGGCCAGCGTCACCTCGCGGCCTTCGGCGGTTTCAACTTTGGCGTAGCGGCTGAAGATTTCCAGGGCCGGACCGATGCAGGCAAATACCAAGTCGGCGCCCCGAACACCTTCGCCCTGCAACCGCTCCATCCAGTCGCCGACGCGCTTTGGTAACTCACTCAGCACATCTCCCCAGTCGCCGACACCGGCATCATCGGGACGTGGCCGGCAGATCAGGTGCACACTGGTGGCCAGCGCCGCAGAATCTTGCGCCCGTAATCGTCCCGGTCGCTCGGTCGCGATCGGCCATGAACCCGTCATGGTCCAGCCACCACGGATCATGCCCGAAAGCAGCGCCTCCCACCCCTCAGTGGTTTTGTGGGCGAAGACGACCGACCCCACACCATCCGCTTGCAATACGCGACGTCCCTCGGCGAACGCCTTCGCCATGGTCTCTTCGAACCACGCGCGGTCCTTTGGTCGACCGTTGTCGCGCTTGGTTTCGTCCTGTACCGCTTCGCGCCGCTTTGGCGCCAGTGGGTTCGATGGGTCGAACGCGTCCCGCAGCAGTGAATCACCCGGCAGGGCCCGCTTCAACCACACCAGGAAGAAGTCGGAAAGGTCGGCGTATGGAACAGCGTCATAGTACGGCGGGTCCGTAAACCAAAGCTGCGCAGTTTCATCAGGGAGCGGGTGCTCCGCGGCATCGGCTGCTTGCAACTGCGCATGACGTGAGCCAGGCCATGCTTCGACGACGCGCGCGACCCAGTCAATAGCACCTTCGAGATTTCCGGACGAATCGGTCCACGGGACAGCTTCGGCGAAGTCCCAAACTATCGGAAGCGCCTGACGCCCAAATGTGTGGGCTACGAACTCGCCTCCCTGAGCCCAAACCACACCGGAACTCCCATAATCGGCGCACCGACCCAGAACAGCAGCCATTACTTCACGGACGGCCGGTCTTACTGCGTCGGGTTGTTGTCGGATCAGCCGAGCGAGCATTGCGAGCTCCATCTTCTGCCGAGCCGTGAACAGGTTGCCCCACTGCAGCATGCCGTAGCGCTGCACGCTAAACGCGCGGCCTGCTCCGGAACCACCTCCCAGCGGCGTAGGTTCATCCGGCACCGGGCACAAGCCTTGCTTGCCGTGCGCTTCCCAATCCGCAAGCAGCTTGGCCACACGTTGCTGAGCACGCAACGCGGCTGCGTAATCACGATCGTTCGGTAGTCGGTAATGCCGCCCTTGCTCGCTTGGCTTCAGCGTCACCACCGCCAGCAGCCGCGCGCCGCCGCTGCGGTTGCCCTGATCGTCGAAGACCACGTCCGCGCCGCCGCGCTGCGCGGAGAGTTGAGCGCGCACGCGGTCGGGTGACAGTACGGTTCCGCAGCACAGGCACGTGGCCTTGGCGCGCGACACGGTGCCAGCGTGTACGTCCTTGTCCGTTTTCGGCTCGAAGATTTCAAATTCTGCGCGCGGCACCGAACCCTCACCCCCGGCCCCTCTCCCGACGGGAGAGGGGTGCACAACGTGGGGCCGCAATGCACGCTTGCGATCCTTCTTCTTGCACAGCCAGAGTGAGCGCGCCAGCGGAATCTCGGCGCCGCAGTGGGGCGACTCGCAACGCACGGTGCGGGCCCAGATGTAGGCGATGGGTGTCGCGCCATCCGGATCCTTCGGGTACAGGTCAGCCAGTTGCTTTTCCGCCTCGCGCTTGATTTCGGCACCAACCCGGCGCAGTTCCTCCGCAAGCTTCGGCCCTTCGCGCGGAATATCTTCCAGCATCACCTTCAGGATCAGGCAGGCAACGGGGTTCAGGTCGCTCGCGAACGCTTCGCAGCCCAACCGCAGCGCTTCCAGTGGAATCGATCCACCGCCCGAGAACGGGTCTACCACCAGTGGTGGCTCGTACGTGCCGCCGTCAGCCGGCGCATTGGCAGCCTTCACCAACGCACGGCCGACTTCCAGAAAGGTCTTGTCGGCAGCCAAATCCCAGTTGGCGAAATCGCCGATGAACTTCAGCAGCCCTTGCCGCAACTTCTCATCGGTTTCGCCGCGGCCGCATCCCACCTGCGGCAACACTCGCTGCGCTGCCGTCTTGAATCCATCCGGACATGCGGGATCGCAGGGATCGGGCAGCAACAACGCCAGCAACACGGCGCGGCTGGATGCCAACGGCCGCCGTGCCCACCACAGGTGCAAGGTACTCGGGTGCCCGTGGCGAATGGATTTTTCCCGCGCCGCGTGCTTCGACACCACCGCGATCGGGAAATCCACCTCGGCGAGGCGCTTGCATTCCTTGGGGATCATGGTGCAGCCACCAGATTGCGCAAACACGCGATCGCGCGACGCAGGCTTTCCGATTGGCGCGCGGCGACCTCTGGCCGCCATTGTTGGCTTGCGAACTCGATCAAGCGCGAGGTGTACGCGGGACCCACGGATCGCCCACTGTGTTCGCGCGGCACCATGTCGGTGCGGACGGCGGATTTGCGCGAAGCGCGTGCGATATCCACCAGCGAGCGCTTGGGATCGTCCAGCAGTTCGGGTTGCTCGGGCAATTTGCCTTGTGACACACCCAGGAAGCTCGCCAGCCGTTCGCGATCGGCGAGCAACCACGCTTCCACAGCACGCACCGCAATCCGGAAGCAGAGCAAGGACGGTGGCTGCGGCACCCAGATCGACCGCAACACCGGTGCGCACTCCGTATCCTGGTCGAGGTCGACCAGCACCAACCACGGCGCACGCCGCGCAGCGTTTTCATAACCTTGGATGTGCTGTCGTATTTTCGACTTTCCTGCCTTTCCATACACCGTGCCGGCCTGTCCACCGGCATGGCCGACCAGACGCACCGCCACGGCTTCATCAGTTATGCCTTCCACCGCAATGGAGATCGACACCGCGGCGCTCATGCGGGGCCATCGCCGAACAGCGGCAGTTGCGCCGCGTTGACGGGGCGGGTGCGCGGGATGACGATCTCGGCGAGCGGAACGCCTCCCTGCAACAGATCCTTGATGTCTTGGTGCGAACCGGCCGTGGTGACCTCGGTGCCCTCCGCGCCCGGGTTCAGCAGCAGGACCTCGTCGAGTCCGATGCCGTCATCGCGCAACAATTCCGGCGAATGGGTGCTGATGAAGATCTGGCGGCCGGTACGTCGCTGCACGCGCGCCAGCATCTGCGGCAGCAGGCGCACGATTTCTGGATGCAGGGACAATTCGGGTTCTTCGAGCAGCAGCGGGCCGCCACGATCCAGCGTGACCCATAGCAGGCCCATCAGGCGCAGCGTACCGTCGGAAAACTGCTCCTCGGTCTGCCACGCGCCTTGCGGGCGCCAATGCTGGTATTTGCCGCGCAGGTGAGGTGTGCCGCGTGCATCGCGTGTCAATTCGATTTCCTGAAGCTGAGGTACGGCGACCAATAGCGCTTCCTGGATGCGCCGCAGCCGTGCGTTCCGTGTCTTGTCGTTGGTTCGGGCGATCTGTTCCAGAAAATCGCCACCGAACGGGTCGTTGGCATGGCCTACGGACCGGTCGGGCTCACGGATCAACTGCGGCACGATGTGCAGATAACGGATCGAGGCGAAGAACGTCACCAACTCGCGGAACGACTGATTGACGTTGACTTGTTCGAGGTAAGTCTGGGTCAGGCGTTCCGGGTCGGACGTGTCCTCGTCGTTGGGCCGATCCAGCACCACTTTCCCGCCACGCAACACGCGTTCCCGGCTGACCAGTGGCCGACGTTGATTGTCCTGCTTGAACGCGAGTTCGTACTCCCATCCTGGAGAGCCGTCGTCAGCGCTCAACGCGACTTGGATCCCCACGTCGGGATAGCGCCGCGCAGCAAGGCAACGGATGGCGCCGACGCCGCCACGCCGACCGATGGCCTCCTGCAATCCGCCACCTGAAACCGCAAGATCACGCAGGAACCGGAACACATCGAGAAAATTGGACTTCCCCGATGCGTTGGGCCCGACCAGGAACACGCGATTGCCGATGTTCACCTCGACCTGTACGAAATTTTTCCAATTCCGTAGATGTAGTTTGCGGAACTCCAGGCTCATCGTGGATTCTCTTCGCCGGCGCTGTCCGGATTGTAGTCGGCGCGCTCCTCGCGCACCTGCATCGGCTTGGTCATGGCGTTTACGTCCAGGTAGTAGTGCTGGACCTTGCTGACTTCGTGCCACGGGAACTGCGCGGGGTCGCGGATGGGTTCCTGCAACACCGGCGTATTGGCGCAATCGGTCACGACATACAGCCAGTAACAATCGCGCCGGTCTTCGGCCACGTGGCGTTCGTTGGGTGTAAGCAGTACGGTTCCCGTGGTGGCCCCAATGCCTTTCACCTCGATCAGCCGTAGATCGCCGGATTGCAGGTCAAGGCTGGTCACGTCGTAGCCGAGGTTCTTGGCGGATACGTCCTCGACCTGCCGGCCTTGTGCGCGTTCGTGTTCCATCGCTACGCGCATGGCGGTGGCTTCGGTTTCGGGGTTTTGGTGCAGCCGTCGCACGTCCGGCGCGTTACGTTCCGGATGGGGGAGTACCAGCACGCTGGCAATGCGGCTGACATCCTGCAACGTAAGGGCACTCTGGCGCTGCAGATCGATGCGGCGCGCCGTGCGGCGGGCCTGCAGGTCATCGCAACGCGTCATGGCCTGGGCCAATCTGCCTTCCGCGCCCTGTTCGCCACGCTCCTTCGCTGTGGCGGCGCGCCCCACTTCATCGTCGGCGCGCTGCAGCAGCTCAGTGAGTGACAGTTCCACGTGTTCGGCGATGCGCTGGACCTCAGCGACGCGATCGCGACGCGTTGCCTCCAAAAACGGCGCCAGCACGTTGTCGTGCAGCCATTCTCCAGGTTCGGGCATTGTTGCTACGGCAGGCAGGCCCGTTGGCGGTTCGGCAGGCTCGAAGTCACCGAGGGCGCTAGGCTCGCGCAGCTTGGGCTCGCCTGCGGCGGGCGTTTCCACAGCGAACAGCTTCTCGTGAATCACGCCGCCGGTACCGTCCACGATACGCGCCCGGTAAAAGTCGATGCGTGCAGGCGCGCCGTGTTCAAGCGAGTAGAACGTTGCGCCCTTGGCCAGCGGGTCTTGCGACTTGGCAAGAGCGTGTCTTCGCACGGCCTCAAATATGGGGTGGCCGGGTGTCACCCACTCGAGGTTGCCTTTTTCGGCAAGCTCACGGTCAGTGGAACAGCGCGGGTATTTGGCGGCCAAGGCGGCGATGCGCCAATCGGATTCGCGCTCGTACTGCCGCAGTGCGTCGGGGGTGCGGGCGGGGTCGAAGGTATTGGGCAGGTTTGCTACCGGTTTGAGTGTCCACGGCACGTAACCGGCAGCATCATGCAGGAAGCGAGCAATCGTTTCCGGCACGACGCGGCGTTCCTGCGCGCGCGCGCGGCGCTCCACCAACATCTTGAGGTTGAGCTTTTTTGACGCGAGCCCTTCCAGTGCGTTCTGGCAAATGTTGCGAAAGTGGCTTTCATCCACGTTGCGCAGCATCCGTTCCTCAAGGTCCTCATCGCCCAGCTTGCCCGCGTAGTAGTCACGCAACACCTGTTCCACGCGCGCGCCTGGCAAGACTTCGCCGACCACGTTGAACACGGCATCGTCGTCGAGCGCGTCGCGGATTTGCTGCAGCTTGTGCAGCAGCTTTTGCAGTACGCGGCCTTCGACGGTGTTGGTCGCCACGAAGTTGAAGATCAGGCAATCCTTCTTCTGGCCATAGCGATGGATGCGGCCCATGCGCTGTTCCAGCCGGTTCGGATTCCACGGAATGTCATAGTTGAACAGGATGTTGCAGACCTGCAAGTTGATGCCCTCACCCGCGGCCTCGGTGGCGACCAGTATCTGGGTAGCGCCTTCGCGGAACTGCTGCTCGGCGAACAACCGGGTACCCGGTTCATCACGTGAACCGGACTTCATGCCGCCATGGATGGTGCTGACGTTGAAACCCCATGCCTTGAGGCGCTCAACCAGATAGTCCAGCGTGTCTTTGAACTCGGTGAAGATCAGCAGGCGCTTGCCCGGATCGTCAAAGAAGCCTTGACTCTGAAGTAGCGTTTTCAGCTTGGAGAGCTTGGCTTCGGTACCCGCCGCTTCGACGGCCTTCGCCTCGATGACCAAGTCCCGGAGTTCGTGGATCTCCGCACGTATCTGTTCGGCGTTTTGCGAGATTGAGATGGCTTCCAGCCGCCTTTCCAGCCGCTCGCGGTCCGCTTCATCCATCTCTTCCAGCTCGGCCTCGTCCGGCACGTCTGGCGCGGGCTGGCGCATCAGTTCTTGTGCACTGGCAAGGCCTTCCTCCAACCGGCGGGCGCGGTTTTCCAGCGAGTGGCGCATCGAGTACGTGCTGGACGCGAGGCGCCGTTGATACAGCGCCATGAGGAACCCGACGGCGCGGGCGCGCGAGTCGTCACCACGAGCGGCAGCAAGATTGCTCTGACGCTTCACGAACCGGGTGACGGACTTGTACAGCTCGAACTCCGCGCCATCAATGTTGAACGCAACGGTGCGGGGAATGCGCTTGGTGAAGATTTTTTCCGCGACCCAGGTGCCGTCTTCCTGCCGACGCGGGAAACACACCATCGCTTCCTTGGTGCGGCGCAGGTAGAACGGCGCGTGCCGGCGGCTCATCGCCTCGTGGATGGACTTCACGTCGGCATAGGCATCCGCGTCGAGCAGTTGCAGGAACAGGCTGAAGTTCACGGGGTCGCCCTTGTGGGGCGTGCCGGTCAGCAGCAGGATGTGGTCGGAGGTGTCGCGCAGCTGTTCGCCGAGCTTGTAGCGCAGGCTCTTGTGGGACTCGTCCGCTGCGGACATTCGGTGCGCCTCGTCCACGATCACGAGGTCCCAGTGCACCTGCCGGAGGCCGGGCAACACGTCGTGTCGCTTGGCGAGATCGAGCGACGTGATGACCCGTTTTTGTTCCATCCACTGGTTGACGCCAAACTGGTCGCGAATGTCGCCGCCCTTCATGACCAGGAACTTCTCGTCGAACTTTTCCTTCAGCTCGCGCTGCCACTGGAACGCAAGGTTGCTCGGACAGACGATCAGGATGCGCTCGGCCAGTCCACGCAATTCGAGTTCGCGGATCAGCAGGCCGGCCATGATCGTCTTGCCGGCACCCGCATCGTCGGCCAGCAGAAACCGTACCCGTGCCAGCTTCAGCAGGTGGTCGTACACCGCTTCGAGCTGGTGGGGCAACGGGTCGACGCGCGAAATCGAAAGGCCGAAGTAGGGATCAAATTCATACGCGATGCCGAGCGCGTAGGCTTGCAAGCCCAGCCGGAGCAAGCGCCCGTCGCCATCAAATGAGTGAGTAGTATTGGTGCGATCGAGTAGCGCCAGATCGGCATGGGTCAGGGTGACGTTACGAAAGCGCTGGGTACGGGTTCCCACGAGCCCCAGAACCCACCCGTCCGCCCCTGCTGCTTGCGCTGTCACGACCCGCACAGGCTCGATGAAAAGCGCGCCGGTGAGAATCTGCCCTGGTGTTGGTGTTTCTTGCACTGAGATGTTTCCTTCGGCTACATCGTTTCATCGTACGCGCGCGACACGCGAACACATCGGCGACTCAATCACCAGCCGCCCATGAAGTGATTGACGAAAACCAACCTGCGCAGCGTGACAATCGTCCGCGCCATCCCGCGTGCAACGCACCTGCTCGACCACCGTGCCGGAACCGCGAACCGCAGCAGTCGCCCAAATCTTTAACTTCCGGGTGCCCGGTTCGCCAACGATCACGACCAGTGTGCACTCGCCAACGACGCGGCAGGAACCACCAGGTTCGGATAGCCGACTTAGCCAAATTTCGGCTCAGATCCCACGTATCAAGCAACCTGAGAGCCACCCCGCAGATGCGGATGTGTCCATCAGCAACGTCGCGCGGCATTCCGTGGATTAGCTTTGGATGCTGATGGAGAACCGCCAGACACGTACTCGACCAGCTGCTCGATGCGGCAATCGAAATAGGCGCACAAGCGATCGAAGTTGTCGGACCGCACGTTGGTCCCGTGCTGGTTGATCATCTTCGAAAGGGTGTTACGCGTGATCCCAGTCGCCGCAGCAATCTCCTGCACGGTCACCCGCCGCCGTTCGCGAAACTCCTTTTCGGCGATCAGCTCTTTGATCCTGTATCGCAGCATCGATTCGTCCACGTACCCATTGATCGATACATTCGCACAAAATACTTGACAAACGCAAACCGTGTGGTATATATGGCTACGAATGCACATTAATTTGTGCATACGCACACCAAAACCACATGGAGCGCCGTCATGAGCGAAACCTATCTCACCACCGATCAGCTATCGGAACGCATCCACTACGACAGCCGCACGATCCGTACCCGCCTGAAGGATTCCGTGCTGCTGGAGGGCGTG
>JBOHYW010000110.1:0-12182 GCA_050738155.1 Rhodanobacteraceae bacterium | reverse complement strand
TGCAACACCTTGCCGCACTAGGGAGTCGATTTCGGCGAGGAACGCCGCCAGCGTCTTGCCCGAGCCGGTCGGCGCGGCGATCAGGACATTCCGGCCAGAAGCGACCGCGGGCCACGCTTGTGACTGCGCGGGCGTAGGCGCGTCGAATGCCGATTCGAACCAGGCGGTGACGGCGGGATGGAAGTCGTGCATGAACAGGAGGCGGGCGAAGGTTTGCGGTCTTGATCCTTCAATCGTCATTCCGGGGCCACTGAAGGTGGAACCCGGAATCTGCTTTCAACAGGAAAGGCCGATTCCGGATCGCCGTTGCGTGGCGTCCGGAATGACGGGAAAGTTGGTCGAGATGGGTGAGCTTATTTGCCATCGGGTAAAGATTCCGCAATGAAACTTGGGGCGGCCGCCGCTTCATGCAAGCGGTCGGCGAGGCCAGTGAAGCGCAAGGTGCGCCTTTCGATGCCAGCGCGCAGCGTTTCCGGCGTGGCGTGGATTGCGATGCTTGCGCGGGCGCGGGTGACGCCGGTGTACAGCAGCTCGCGGGTCAGCACGGCGGAATCCGGGCCGGTGACCAGGGTCACGTGCTCGAATTCCGAGCCTTGCGCCTTGTGCACGGTCTGTGCGAATGCGCCTTCGTATGGCGGCAGCGCGGTGACGGGAACCGCGCGTGGCGTGCCATCGGCACCTTCGAAGAACGCCTTCGGCGCAGCTTCCGCGTCCTGCCAGACAACGCCGGTATCGCCGTTGAACAATCCAAGTTCCGGGCGGTTGACGGTGATCAGGATCAGTCTTCCCCGCCACCAGCGTTCATCCCCGCGCACACCCGCGATGCGTTGCAATCGAGCGGCGATCGCACGGTCGATGGCGATGCAACCGGACGTGCCATGGCGCAATGCCGTCAGTACGCGAAAGCTGCGCGCGGCGTGCAGCGCCGCGGCGGGATCGGCAGCTTCCAGCAGAGCGCGATAACGCTCGGTCGATTGCGCCAGCAGGGTTGCGGCCTGGGTTGGAGCGGACAACGTCGCATCGTGCGAGTCCGCGAATACATGCATCGCGGCTTCGACGTCTCCCTGTGCAATGGATGTGGCCAACGTCCCGAGTGTGGACTGTGCGGCGAAGCGGTGGCTGTGCGTCAAGGTGACGTGGCAGTCCTGCAGCGGAGGCTGGTGCGCCGCCTCCAGCAACGCACCCAGCACGTTGCCTGCTTCGACCGCCGCGAGCTGGCCGGGGTCGCCCAGCAGGATCAGCCGCGCGGATTCCGGGACCGCGTCGACCAGTTTGACCATCAGCGGCAGGTCGACCATCGACACTTCATCGACCACCACCACGTCATGTGGCAATGGCGTTGCATGGTCGTGACGCGCACGCGTGGCCCACGGCGAGAGACCGAGCAGGCGGTGCACGGTGGTAGCCTCGGCCGGGATTTGCGCAGCAACCGCCGCAGTCAGGTCGAGTCGTCCGAGTTGTGCCCGCACCGATTCGGCCAGCCGCGCGGCGGCTTTGCCAGTCGGCGCGCTCAAGGCGATTCGCAACGTTTCGCCTCGGGCTTGCGCGTGCTGCGCGAGTGCCGCCAGCATGCGCACCACGCTGTAGGTCTTGCCGGTACCCGGACCGCCGGTGACCAGGGTGAATCGGTGCGTGAGCGCGGACGCGATGGCGTGTTGTTGTTCGGGGTCGATGTCGGCAATCGGGGGCCGGGGGCCGGGGGCCTGGGATCGGGAAATGCAGCTACCGGCACGCGCGACGAGTGCGCGGGCGAGGCGTTGCTCGTATTCGAAATAGCGGCGCAAATACACTCGGCCCTGTGCGTCGAGTACCAGCGGTCGCACGTCGATTGGCGCAAGTGTTCCACTGGCGTGTACCGCCTGCGAGCGGCGCAGTGCTTCGCACCATCCAGTCAATCCAGGCAATGCCGGCACCTTGCCGTCGGCGAGTCCGGCCAACCACGCCTGCGCCCGGTCCAGTGCCAACGCGCTGTGGCCATCCGTGACCGCGCGTGCTGCCAGCGCCGCAGCCAACGTGACCTCGTCCGATGCATCGGGAAACATGCGCGCGATCCAGTCACCCAACGCCGCGTCGACGTGGCGCAAGTGTCCTCCTCGTTGCAGGCTTGCAAGCGTGGCATTCATGCGCGGGCCTCCGCGTTGGCGTCGAACAGCGCATCCAGCGCCTCGATCAGTCGCCGCGGCGGGCGATCCGCGTGTACGCCGCGGCCGTCGGCAAGTCCGCGCACGAACAGGTAGTACACCTCGCCCAAGTGACGGTCGTAGTCGTAATTGATTAGCCGCTGCCTGAGCCAGCGGTGCAAGGCGAGGGTGTAGATCAACCACTGCAGGTCGTAATCGTGCGCGGCGATCTCGGCCTCCAGCGCTGCCTCGTCATACGGCGGACACCAGTTGGTCTTCCAGTCGATCAGGTGAAACTTGCCGGCGTGCTCGAACACCAGGTCGATCACGCCGGTCAGCATGCCGTGCAGGGTCTCGGTGCCGACGCCGTGGCGTTGTTGCTGGTAGCCATGCCGGTGCAACAACACGAACAACTCGGGAACCGCTGTCGGCGCCAGGGCCAGATGGAATTCCATCTCCGCGCGGCGTGCGGGCGGCAAGAGTTCGCACGGTCGCATCCCGCATGGCAGGGTGGCGTTCAGTGCCGCACCGACGCACGCGCCGGTTTGGCGCAGCGCTTCGTCCGGGCGCATGCCGCGCTCGGGCAGGCCCTGCGCGCGCAGGCAGCGGGCCACGAGATCGCGTTGCGAAGCGGGCACCTCGGCCATGCCGTTCCATGCCGCATAATCGGCGAGTTCCAGCACGGCATGTACTGTCGTGCCGAAGCGCGCGCCGGCCAGCGCCGGACGTACAGCAGCGACCGGCTGCACCGGACTCGCGTCGCCATCACCCGCACCCGGCGCGGGATCGCCATCGACTGCTGCCGCGCGTCCGCGCACCAGCCGCGAGAACGACCACGTTTGCCAGTCGCGCTGCAGTGTCCTGCGCGCAAATTCGCGCGCGGCCAGCGGTTGTGGCCGATCGTCGCGAGGCGCATCGCGGCGGATCAAGTGACGGGGCCGCGTGCCTGCGTTCGGCAACGGCACGATTTCAGCCGCGTCGCCAGCGCGTTCGCACAATTCGCGCAGTGCCTGCGCGCAGCCCGCTGCGTCCGCCGACAGCGGTGTGGCGCGCCCGGCCGCGTGCAGCAAATGGAACATCGGGCTGTATTGCGTGCAAGTCGCTTCGCCCCACGGCAGCACGCACAGTGCCTTGGCACGCGTCACCGCGACGTAGAATTTGCGGACGTCTTCGGCGGCTTGTTCGGTGAAGGCAGCCGCGCGAATGGGTTCGGGCGTGCCCGTGCCCACCGCCACGTGCGCCTGGTTGCCGCTGTGGTGCCAGTACAGCGGCACCTTTTCGCTGTGCTTGCCGGGGTCGAACGCGAGCACGGCGTAGGGGACGAGCACCACCTCGTATTCCAATCCCTTGGCGGCATGCACAGTGGCGATGCTGACGGTGTCGGCATCGGTGTCGATTCGCAAGCGCGCACCGTCAACATCATCGCCAATTGCCTCAACCCGCGCGCGTGCGAAGCGCGCGGCGAGATCGTCGACGCCGAAACTGGTTGCATGCAGGGCCTGCAGCAGCTCGGCCAGTTGCAGGTAGTTGGCGATGCGGCGCTGGCCGTCGGGCCATGCGAGGATGCGCGGCGCAGCCTCGGCGATCAGTTGGTGCAGCCACGGCAACGGCCCGCGATGATCCACCATCGCCGTCCACTCGGCCACCCGTTCCAGCATCGCCGCCAAGGCTTGCGCATCCGAATTGGCGGAAGCAATGGCCACTGCATCATGGCCAAGCAACACGCTGGCATGCGCGGCGCGTGCGCGGCGCGGGTCGTCCGGCGCCGCCAGCGAATCCAGCAGCAGCGCGAGGTCGGCGGCTTCGTCGCTGGCATACACGCTGGCGCGCAGATTGCTGGATGCCGCGACTCCGGCACGGCCCAGCGCGGCCTGCATCGCATGGGCTTCGGCATTGCTGTTGACCAGCACCGCGATGTGTCTTGGCCGCAACGATGTGAGCGTGCCATCGTGTTCCCGCAGCTTGACGGCCGGATCGTCGAGCATGTTGGCGAGCCATGCCACGCAGGCGGATTGGATCGCCTTGCGCACGCGTTCCTTGTTGGCGGGTTGGCCGTCGGCTTGGCCTGCGTCCGCGGGCGTGAATTGCCACAGTTGCAGCGCCGGGACCGGCACGCCGTCGCGAAGCAGCGCGCGTGCGGCCACGCTGTCGTCGGACGCGACTTCGGTGTAGTCGAAGCCTTGCTCGATGAACGCGTCAGTTCGATCGAACAGGGCGTTGATGCCACGCGTCATGCCCGCGCCGGAACGAAAGCTTGTGGCCAGTTCCAGCCTTGCATGGCTGGAAGCCGCCACCGCCTCGCGCCACGCGTACACATCGCCGCCGCGGAAGCCGTAGATCGACTGCTTGGGATCGCCGACCAGCACCAAGGTGGTGTCGCCGAACAGCCGTCGCACGATGTGCCATTGCGCCGTGTCGGTATCCTGGAATTCATCGATCAGCGCGGCCTTCCAACGGGCGCGCATTTTTGCGGTCGCCGTGCCGCCACGGGTGGGCTCGGCGAGTGCGTCAGCGAGGCGGTCCACCGCCTGGTCGTGGCTCATCAGATTGCGCGCGGCCAGCCGGCGTGGCCGTTCGCTTTCAAGATAAAGGCGCGCGTCGCGGAGCAGATTGGCTGCTGGCAGTCCCGCCATCGTGGTGCGTGCCGCGACCAGCGCATCCAGCAATGATTGCAACTGCCGCACCGCATCGAAAACGTTTCCTTCCGGGTGTTTCAGAAAGGAGCCGAGTTTCCCGATTGCTTCGCGGTCGAAGCGTGCGGCTTCCGACAATGCAATGAAATCGGAATCGGCGTCCAGCTGCTCGTTGCGCGCCCAGTCGCGCAACACGCGCAGCGCGTGCCAGCGGGACTTCCGCGCCGCCGCGTTGTTCAAGCTTGCCCCGATTTCCTGATCGGCTTGCGCCAGGGTCGCGTCGTCCCATGTCGCGATACGCCGCCGGATCGATGCAAGCTCGCTTTGCAATGCATCGGTAGCAACGACCGGTACTTCGATGCCGCGCCCGCGCCAACGCACGTCACGGACCTGCTTCGCCAACGCGTCGGGCGAGCTCCAAGTCCCGGCCAGCAACCGCGCGACGGATGCATCCGCACTGCCGCGACGCCAGAAATCGCGCACGATTTCGAGTTCCAGCGCGCGCGCGTCGTCGATGAGTTCCGGTTCATCCAGTGCCTGCCCGGTCTCGAAGCCGAATTCACCCAGTGCCCGAAAACAGAAACCGTGCAGGGTGCCGATCATCGCTCCGTCCATCGCGAGGCGCGCCTTGCGTGCGTGCTCACGCAATTCGACAAGTGACCGGCCGCAGCCCAGTGCGTGACCGATCACGGCACGTATTGCCCTGGTTTCGCCGTCGTCACCATCTTGCAAGGATGCGGGATCATCATGCTCGAGCATTTCGTCCGCGCGTGTCAGTCGCGCACGCAGGCGCTCGGACAACTCGGCGGTGGCGGCGCGGGTGAAGGTGGCTACCACGATGGCTTCAGGCAGCAATCCGTGTTCCAGGATCAGGCGCAGATACAGCGTGGCGATGGTGAAGGTCTTGCCGGTGCCGGCGCTGGCCTCGACCACGCGGATTCCGTCGAGGGGCATCTGCAGCGGGTCGCGCAGCGCATTCAACGTCGTGCTCCCGTTTTCACGGGCGTGATTTCCGGAAGCAGCGAACGCGCGTTGTCATGGAGGCGTTCGGCAAGCGCAGCGTCGGGTGCCGCCAAGTCGACACCACGCCATGCCATGCGCACTGCCGGTTGGTCGAAATCGGAACGGCCGCGTTGGTCGTCGCCGGCGTTGTCGACCGCTTTTTGCAAGGTGGTGATGAAGTCGTCGAACCCTGCTTCGCCATCCCGCACGCGCCAGCGTTTCAATGCATCCCAGGATGCCCGCGGGAACAGCGGCACCGGTTCGCTGAGGCCGTGCTGCATGGCCGCGATCATCTGCTGCAATTGCGTACGCGCGGCCTCTGCGCCTTCCGCCTTGATGTCATACGCGATCGCCCTGTCGGCCTTGCTCTTGTTGTCCTTCTCGATCCAGATCAATCGGCATTTCACAGGCGCATGCGTAATCGCCGCAGCAAACAGCGTATCGATCCACGCCTCCATCGCACGTTTGCCATTGAGTTTGCCGGCGGTCGCGCGCAACAGGCCTTGTTCGTAGACCTGTTCCAGCCTGCCGGCGAGTTGCGCGCCATCGTCGAGTTCGACCACGCCCGACAAATCCTCGAGCGGTACCGTGCCCTGCGTGAACGCGGCGATCGCATCGTGCAGCGTGTCCGCGCGTTCACGCGCGATCGCCAGCGCGGCGTCGGCAAGCTCGCCCGGTGGCAGGCGGCCCTGCGCGCGCAGCAGGATTTTTTCGCGATCCGCGTCGGCTTCCCCGCGTGCGAGCAGTGTGGTCGCCAATTGGTGGCGCAACAGCGGTTCGTCGGGCTGCAGCGGTTCGAGGTCGGCATCGGCGTCTTGATCGCGCGGCAAGGCGAGTTGCAGCGCGCCTTCGAGGAACCCGCGCGCGGGGTCGCCGAAGAAACGCTTCAGGTCTGCGATGTCCAGCGCATGTTGTGGGTCGGCCGCCGGCAATGGTTGCGACACGAACGGTTGCGTGTCGCGGCTGGATCGGGCTGGTGTTTGTGCTGCCGGCAGCCACTCGCGATGGTACGACCGCGCGGAATCGCCCTGTGCGCCGAACAGCGAAGCATCGAACGGGTGCAGTGGTTCGACCCGCGGCAGCAACGCGTCGCGGGCTGTTTTCGCGATGTCGTCCGTCGGTGCAGCGAGATAATCCCGCTTCAGCAGGTCCAGGACTTCCGCGACCACCATGGAGGGTGGGCACGGTTCATTGCTGTGCGGGTCGCGACCGATCCAGCTCACGTAAAAGGCGTCGCGTGCAGCGGTTATCAGTTGCAGGAACAACAGGCGGTCATCGGCGCGCACGTCACGATCACCGCGCCTGGCATCGCCCATGCGACGATCGGCGAGCAACGGATCGAGGCCGCCACGGGCGTGGCGCGGAAACGCATCCTCGTGCATGCCGAGCAGACAGATTACGCGGAACGGCACCACGCGCAGCGGCACCATGCCGCAGAAAGTCACCCCGCCGGTGAACAAACGTTGCCACGGATCGGGTGCGGTAAGTTGCCCACGCAGGAACGCGCGCAGCTCGGGCCAGGCCAGTGGCAGCGTCGCATCGGCCTTGGCGCAATCGTCCGCGAGTTTGGCCAACGTGCCGCGCACGCGCTCCAGTGCACGCGTTTCCGCGACATCGCGCGGGTCGGGTTGGTAAAGGCTGTCCAGAATGCCATTCAACTCGCGCTGCCATTCCGCGGCAGGCTGGCGGCGTTGCGACAGGTCGCGCAGGTGCCGCCAGGTTGCGGTGACGGCGAGTACGGCGTCGAGGTGCGCGAATGTCGCGCCTTCGATATCCGCGAGTGGCGCGGTGTCTCCGACCAAGGTGTCTTCGACATCGCCGCAGGCAAAACCCGCCAGCAGGCGGTCGATGCCGAACGCCCAACTGAATTCGCGATAGCCGCCGCAATCTTCGCGTGCGTGTTCGTCTTCGCCCCAACGTACGCCGGCTTCGCGCAAGTGTCGCGACAAGCGTTCGACGGCGTCGCCGTCGAGATCGAAACAACGCATCACGCCGGGTGCGGACAGCACGTCCAGGATCTCGTCGATTTCCCAACGCGAAGTCGGTGCGTCCAGCAGATCCAGGAACAACTGCACGACCGGATGCGCGGCTGCGCCGGTGTCGCCGAGGTTGTATGGAACGTGGCGTGGATCGTTCGCGGCGAGCCCGCCGAACACCGCCTCGATCGCGGGACGATAGGCTGCAACATCGGGCATCATCACGGCGATGTCGCGTGGCTGCAGAGACCCATCGGCTTCGAACAGTGCCAGCAGCGCGTCATGCAGGGTTTGCACTTCGCGCAAGCATGTGTGGCAGGCGTGGAACTGCAACGAGGCATCGGGCAGCATGTCGCGCCGGTCGCCGCCGCGCGGTGCCGAGTGCTGCAGGATGTCGTCACGCATGCGGCCGAGCAGGGTGCCACGATCGATGCCCGCGTCGAACTGCTCGACTTCCTCGTCTGGCTGCACGTGCTCGTAGCCGTACAGCAGTTCCACGAATTCGCCCAAGGCGCCGCCCTGCGATACGATCAGCGGGTTTCCGCCTTGCCTGGCAAGCAGCCATTCGCGTACCGCGTTGCGACTGCGCGGCGTGTCGCCAAGGTATTCGCGAGACGGCAGCGGCAGGTAGAAATCGACATCGCAATGTGCGCCGGTGACGGCCAGCATCCGCAAGACATCGGGCGACACATTGGCACAGGCGAAGCAGGCGAATGCCGCCGGCAGCCCGGGCGGGGCTGGTTTTTCGCGGAATGCGCCAGGTGGATATTCGGGATCGTATGCGGCGAGCCATGCTTCCACGCGCGCTGCGCGCGAGACGCCGCCGACGCGTGGCAGCAGGCGCCGCCACAGTTCCGCCTGCCAGTGGCCGGTATCGTCGCCGCATTCCCAGCGCAGCAGCTTGTCGCGCCGGTAACCCTGCATGCGTTCAAACGCATGTGCCAGTTCGAGACTCAGGGTGTAGCGGCGCAGTGGGTCACCATCGCCACCGAGGTATTCGCGTACCGGCGCCAGCGCTGTGCCGGTGAGTGGTTCGCCCAGCAATGCATGCAGGTGCCAGCGCAATACGTCGGCATCGAACGGCGAATCCGCCGGCAGTTCGGGTTGCGCCGCGCGCAACAGCTCCCACGCGAATCGCGCGGGCGGGGTGAAGTGGATGTTCGCCACCACGCCCAGCTTCTCGGCCAGATACGTCTGCAACCAATGTTGCAGGCCCACCTGCGGCACCACCACGCGCACCGGTATCAGCGGGTTTCCGCGTGGCGTGGTCAGACGTTCGCCGAGCGTGTCGGCCAGCCGTGCGGCATCGTTGGCGGTGACGAGGCGGAACATGCGGATCCCAGTTGTGACGATCGCGTCAGTATGCCTGCCGTTGGCTCATGGCGTGAGACGGAGACGAGGATGCCGCCATCGCGACGGCAGCAATTTCGTCGAGGCGCTGCCGCTCTTCCAAGACAGGCCTGACCAAATCTCCATCCATGCTTTTCGGAGGGCTCGGGACAGGTTTGTCGAACCATGAGCGGAACGGGCAAGGTCAGGGCTTCCCCGAGGGCAGTGCTCAAGCCAACAGATCGTCGAACTCGGGATGTCGGCGGATGAATGTCGCTGCGTACGCACAAGCCGGAACCACCTTCCAGTGTTCGCGACGCGCAGTCTCGAGCGCAACGCGCGTCAGTTTCGCGGCGACGCCGCGCCCGCCGATTGCCGACGGTACGCCGGTATGGGTGATGATCATCACCCCATCGCGCAGCGCGTAATCGAGAACGCCGCGTTGGCCTCCCACTTCGGCATGGAATCGCCTGGCGTTTGCGTCGTGAACGACGTCCATGTGAACTCCTCTGTTCGGGGTGATCGACCGACTCAAGCGTGCTCGCTGCGCGCGCGTACTTCCGGGAACGTCCAATCACGAACAAGCTCGCCATTTTCCCACACCGTTTCCAGCGCATCTTCCCAGCCTGCCCCGAGTGTGTCGGCGTCAGCGACGATCGCGCCGTCGGGTAACGCGATGGTCTTGAAGGTGCCGTGTTCGCGGTGCCGCGCCAAGGTCAGCCGCCCGCGTTTGGACGCCTTGGCGTGGTCGGTGACGGGATCCTTGAACACGTCCATCCACTGGCCGTCGATGCGTGCGGCGGAACATTTCAGCGCGAACTTCTGGGTGTCGCGGTCGAGCTTCTGCAGCAACGCCCCGCCCATCCCGAAAGTGATGTTGTCGGCGGAATACCGTGCGTGGGTGATGCGCTCGAGGATCAGCCGGATCGAATCGGGATTCACGCCGTCGCCCTGGATCACGCGCACGTGGTTCAGCACCCGATAGCCCTTCGAGTTTTCCGTGCTGCCGAACGCCGCGTTCAACATTTTCAGCGTCCGATGCACCACCTCGGCGGGGTCGCCGGAATCGGGGCGTATCACTACCGTTGCGCCGCTTGCGATGACTTGTTCGCGCAAGCTGCCACCCCACATCGCCTCGATCGCATGGAACAGGTCGTAACTGTCGGATACACAGGCGACCAGCGCGCCGGGTTTGGCGAACTGCCGCAGCATGTTGCGATACGCGTCCAGCTCGCGGTCCTTGCCCCAGGCGGTGATGGTGCTGTGCTCGGCCGCGGGGATCGAGTAGGCCGCCATCTCCTCGCCGTAGTATTCGCGCGCTGCCAGCACGCCCAACACCGTGTCGGTGCCGCGGAAATTGACGATGTGCGCCATGCCGCCCAACGCCGCCGATTCCGCGCTGGATACGCCGCGCGATCCGAAGTCGTGCAGCTTGAACGGAACCTGCGCGGTGGCATCGTCGCTGGTCTTGTCGAGATATTCGCGGATCGTCTGCTTGACGTGCCAACTGACCGTGGCGACCGTGACGGGATACCACACCCGCATCAGCAGCGTTTCGACGTAGGACGGCAACCAGAAGCACGCGGGATCGGTGCTTTCGATCGTCATCAACACCTGATGTGTCGGCACCACCGCGCCTTCCGGAACCGCGCGTATGCGCAGCGGCAAACGCCCCTCGTGCGCGTCAACGATGTGTCGCCAACCCGTTTCGTTGAACGGTTCGCCATGCACGGCAAAGAACGTCTTCGCCTCGTCGATCATCGCCGTCGTCACTGGCCGGCTCAAATATTCCTTCAGGATCGACTGCAGCCCGAAGAACAGCGTGCGCTCGTACACGCCACCGCGGCTTTCCAGATAGAAGAACGTGGCGTCGACGCCGGGCGGATACTGCAGCCAGTGGCTGGCCTTGTAGCTGTCGGTGTTGAGGATGAGATTGGAAGTGGGGATCATCGGCAGCTCGCGTGCATGGCTGCGGCGTAGTTCGCCGATTGTAGCTGCAGGGTCCGCACCGCATCGAACGCGCCGGGCGAACGTGTCCGCCTCAACCCGTGCGCATTGAAAGTTCGACGTCTTCGGCGAACGACACCGACAGGTAACCGTTCGCAGGCGAGCGTACGCGCTTCAGGTACTCGGGGCTGTAGTCGGCATTGTCGGCGACGATGAAGGCGCCCGGCTGCAGACGACTCTCCACCAAGTCCAGGATTTCGGGATACAGCGACTTGGCGCCGTCCAGCAACAACAGGTCGATCGTGTCGGGAAGATCACGGGCCAACGTCTGCAGCGCGTCGCCCTCACGGATCTCCACCAGGTCGGTCAAGCCGCCGGCCGTCAGGTTCTCGCGGGCGCGAATGACTTTCGATGGTTTGAACTCGCAGGTCACAAGACGGCCGCCGCCGTTGTCACGCAGTGCGGCGGCAAGGTGCAGGGTGGAAATGCCAAACGACGTGCCGAATTCCACGACGTTCCGCGCGCCGCAACTGCGTGCGAGCATGTAAAGCAACACGCCTGTCTCGCGCGAAACGGGCAGCGGCATGTCCTTCAGGCGCCCGTAGAAATCCAGGTATTCGGTCTTGCTGCGCATCATGCGCAACTGGTCCTGCTGGGACAGGTCGGCCAACTCCGGGCTGGTCCAGGGCGAGGTTCTGTCGGCCTCGTCGAACAAGCGATCCAGCAGCGAAGCAAGAGGTTCAGTGGTCAAGGTGTTCATGCAAATCTCCGGGCAAAAGTTTGTGTGGTGCGCGCCGGAGTAGAATGCGATGAATTCGTCAGGTTTCCAATTCGTATTTTCCGCGCCGCCATGCCCGCACGCAAGAAACCCAGTATTTCCCTGCGCAAACAGCCCAAACAGGCGCGCTCCAACCAGCTCGTCGAAGCCGTCTTGCAAGCGGCAGCTCAGGTTTTGGCCAGGGAAGGCGTGCAGCGTTTCACCACCGCGCGCGTGGCCGAGAAAGCCGGCGTCGCCATCGGTTCGCTCTACCAGTACTTTCCCAACAAGGCTGCCATCCTGTTCCGGCTGCAGGCCGACGAATGGCGACAAACGCACGACCTGCTGCGCACGATCCTGGAAGACACGAGCAAGCCGCCGCTGGAACGCCTGCGCGCCTTGGTACACGCTTTTATCC
>JBOHYW010000109.1:0-12255 GCA_050738155.1 Rhodanobacteraceae bacterium | reverse complement strand
ATCAACGAGACCTGGGGCAAGTTCCATTTCTGGTGGACCATGGTGTTCGTCAACGTGCTGTTCTTCCCGCAGCACTTCCTCGGCCTCGCCGGCATGCCGCGCCGCATTCCCGACTACAACGTCGCGTTCGCCGACTGGAACATGGTGTCATCCATCGGCGGTTTCTGGTTTGGCGCAACCCAGTTGATTTTTCTGGGCGTGGTGATCCACTGCGTGTTCTTCTCCAAGGCCAAGGCGCCATCGCGGGTGTGGGAGCACGCCTATGGCCTCGAGTGGACGCTGCCTTCGCCCGCGCCGCACCACAGCTTCACGGTGCCGCCGGTCATTGATGACACGCAGTTGGCGCATGGCGACATCATGCATTGAACGAACGAATGGACGAAAAGCAAAAAACGCAAGCGGATGCCGTGATGGATGAGCTGGAACGCCGCAAGGCCGCGTCGCGTCGTACCGCCTGGATCATCGCCGCGATCGCGATCGCGTTTTTCATCGCCAGTCTCGTGCACGGGCATTTCGTGGGAATTGCCAACTGGGTTCCCCCTGGCCATTGACTGTTTCAAGCACCGATCGACCGACACGCCATCCACCGGAACCTTATACATGAGCCAACTTGACGCCAACGTCTATTACGTCCCGCACAACAGTCGTTGGCCGATCATCGCCGCGATCGGCATGTTCATGTTCATGGTCGGTGCGGCGTGCTGGCTGAACGGTTTCGACACCCCGGGCAAGGTCGTGCTGGCGATCGGTGCTTTGGCCATCATCGGCATGATGTTCGGCTGGTTCGGCAATGTCATCCGCGAATCGATGAAGGGCACCTTCAATTCGCAGGTGGACACCTCGTTCCGGATGGGAATGATGTGGTTCATCATGTCCGAGGTGTTCTTTTTCGTCGCGTTTTTCGGCGGACTGCTCTACATCCGTACCTTCGTGGTGCCGATGCTGGGCGGCGCCGGCAACAAGGGCATCATCACCAACGGCTTCATCTGGCCGGGCTTCTCGGCGGCGTGGCCGACCAACGGACCCGCATCGGTTGGCGGTGGCTTCGTGGCGACCTCGCCGTGGGGCATTCCGCTGATCAATACCCTGCTGCTGCTGTCGTCCAGCGTCACCGTCACGATCGCTCATCACGCCTTGCGCGCCGGCAACCGCAAGCGTCTGATCGGATTCCTCGGGCTCACCATCCTGCTCGGCATCACCTTTCTTTTGTGCCAGGCCCACGAATACTGGGATTCCTACGTCAACCTCAACATGACGCTGCACAGCGGTATCTACGGCGCGACGTTCTACATTCTCACCGGCTTCCACGGCCTGCACGTCACGCTGGGTACCATCATGCTGTGCGTGATGTGGTTCCGTTGTGCGCGCGGCCACTTCGACCGCGATCATCACTTCGGTTTCGAGGCGGTGTCGTGGTACTGGCACTTCGTGGACGTGGTGTGGCTGTGCCTGTTTCTGTTCGTGTACATCCTTTGATCAACGTGAAGTCGCGCCTGCGGCGCTGTCAAGAGTGAAATCGGCGGCTTCGCCGCCTGTAAAGGGTAGGTCGAAGCACTGTCCCGCTGCCTTTTGCAGCTCGCGCAGCGAGCGACTTCCCTCTTCACAGCTTGCGCAGCAAGCGGCTTTACGGCCGTCGTCAGCGCACGTAAACCCCATGCGGCTGCAGGACGCCGGTCCAGATGCCGATCACGATCAGGATGATCAACAGGATCGAGAACGCGACGCGACGCGTCAGCGCCCATACCGTGCGACCGCGATCTTCGCGGTCACGCATCATGAAATACAGTGCCTGGCCCAGTTCGAAGATCACCACCAGAAACACGATGACCAGAACGATCTTGTAGATGGTGGCGAAAGACATGGGTTTTGCGCGTACAGAAACAGCGAGTATACCGCCGCATGAATGGCGCGGAATGATGTACGCCGGATGATGCGCATTCGCCGCCCGAGCGTGTTCGCGGTGCTGCTGACGCTGGTTGGCGTGGCGGTGTTTTGCGCACTCGGCAACTGGCAACTCGACCGTGCGAACTACAAGGAAACCGTGCTGGCGCGCTTCCACAACGCCGCGCACGCGCCGCTGGTCAGTCTCGCCAGCGCGATCGACGACCGGCAACCCGATGCTTATCCGCATGTGCAAGTCACCGGCCGCCTCGACGGCAACCGGGTTTATTTCCTGGACGACCAGATGCGCCATGGCCGGCTCGGCGTGATGGTATTCGTGCCGTTCGTGCCGGTGGGTTCCATGCACACGTTGCTGGTCAACCTGGGGTTTTTGGCGAAGATGGGGCCGGACTCGACCACGCTGCCGGACCTGCCGCCGATCCCCGCTGACGACGTGACACTGACCGGCATCTATGCACCGCCACCGCTGCCGGGCCTGAAACTCGGCGGCAATCCGTTGCCCCGCCAGAAAACCTGGCCGAAGCTGGTGACCTGGATCGACACCCACGAAATCGCGGCGGACCTGCACCGGCAGGTATACCCACATGTATTGTTGCTGGATCCCGACCCCCACAGCGCCTACCTGCGCCTGTGGACGGCCAACGTGATGCCGCCGGCGCGCCATCGCGCCTATGCATTGCAGTGGTTTTGTTTCGCGATCGCATCGATCGTGATGTTTTTCGTGCTGCATCGCGTCAAGCGCGATGACGCCTCTCGCCAAACCGAGGAACAATGATGGACTTGCGTAACCGACGCCGCCTGCAGGCGGGCTTGATCGCGGCGATTTTTGCGGTGCCGGTGATCATCGCGCTGGCGCTGACGTCGCTCGGCTGGATACCCAACGGCCGCAGCTACGGCAAGCCGATCCGGCCCGAGCGCAATCTCGCCAGTGTGCCGGTGCAACTGGTGACTGGCCAATCGTTCTCGTGGAGCAACCAAAACGCGGTGTGGACGCTGGTTGCACTGCCGGGACCCGATTGCGCCGAGCATTGCCTGCGCCAGCTCGATCTTGCGCACCGCGCGCAAATTACCCTGGGACGGCACGCCGACAAGCTGCGCCTGCTGTATCTGGGGCCGCCGCCGGCCGGCGCGGCGGCGGCGGGATTCGACCAGGTCTGGACGCTGGCAACCACCCCTTCGCACGCGCTGGATGATTTGCGCGCAGCCGCCGACGATTCGGTGAGCGCGGTGCTGGTGACGCCGGATGGCAAGGCCCTGACCCGTTATACCGCCAACTTCAGCGTCGAAGGCCTGCGCAAGGATCTCAAGAAGGTGGTGCACTGATGCAATCGGTTCCCCTGCCGCTGCGCACGCTGGCGTGGGTGGCGTGCGTATTCTGCTTTTGTCTGATTGCGTTCGGGGCATTCGTGCGCCTGTCGAATGCCGGCCTGTCTTGCCCAGACTGGCCGACTTGCTATGGCCACGTCACCTGGCCGGTGAAACCCGCCGCGGTTGCGAAGGCGGACAAGGCTTTTCCGACCCGCCCGGTCGAGACCCATCGCGCCTGGCGCGAGCAGGTTCACCGGTTCCTTGCCGGTACGCTGGGCGTACTGGTGCTGGCCGAAGCGTTGGCTGCGACATACTTGAGCAAACGGCGGTTCGGACTGGTGATCGCGGCGGTGGTCCTGATCGGCATCGGGATACCGTTGTACATGTCCCGAAGTTACGTCGCGTCCAGCGTGGTGGCCGCGATTGGCGAAGCGTTGCTGCTGGCCATCGCGATCTTCTGGCGCGGCGGGGGCTGGCGACGAATCGCGGTTCTGGCACTTGCGGTGGTGTGTTTCCAGGCCTTGCTCGGGATGTGGACCGTCACCTGGTTGCTGCTGCCGCTGGTGGTCACCGGGCACTTGCTGGGCGGCATGTTGACCTTCGCGTTGCTGGCGTGGCTCGCGTGGCGACTGCAAAACCGGGGTCAGAGTCGTGTTTCGACAGGAAGCCTCGGTTCACCGAATCACAGCGCGAAACACGACTCTGACCCCGGTTTTAGCCGCGGGTTGCGAATCGCGATCATCATCGGCCTGATCCTGTTGTCCGGCCAGATCTTCCTTGGCGGCTGGACATCGACCAACTATGCGGCACTGGCCTGTGGCATCGGCGGCTCGGCGTTTCCGCAGTGCCTGGGGCAGTGGTGGCCGGTGATGGATTTCCAGCACGGGTTCATCCTGTGGCGCCACATCGGCGTGGACTATCAGGGCGGCATCCTGGACGCCGCGGCGCGCACCGCGATCCAGATGGTGCATCGCTTCGGTGCGGTGGTAGTGTTCGTGTACCTGGCGTGGCTGGCGCACCGGGTCGGCAAGGCGGGCATGCGCTGGCACGCGCTCGCGCTGGGCTTGCTGCTGATCGCGCAGGTGTTGCTGGGGATCGGCAACGTCACCCTGGGCCTGCCGTTGTGGATCGCAGTCGCGCATACCGCTGGCGCGGCGCTGTTGTTGTTCGCGGTCGTGAGTTTGTTGGTGCGATCGTCCATGATCGCCGCATCCTCGAATTCGCCGGTCGCCGGAACGGCGCCAGACCATGGTGGACCAGAACGGCCATCCTTGGCCTGACTTTCCACAACAGCCGCTTCGAGCGGAACGTTTACAATGCCGCAATGAATACCAGTGTCGATCGAGCAGGGCGGAGCGTCGCCGTGGCGACGGGTTCCGCGAGATCGCGAACGTCTTCGCTCGCAGGCCAATACCTCGCCGCCACCAAGCCGCGTATCGTCGCGCTGCTGGTGTTCACCGCGTTGATCGGAATGTTCCTCGCCGCACCCGGGGTTCCGCCGTGGCGGGCGCTGGTGTTCGGCACGCTCGGGATCTGGATGGCGTCGTCATCCGCTGCGGCGTTGAACCAGTTGATCGATCAGCGCATCGATCGGGTGATGGCGCGCACCGCGCACCGGCCCCTGGTGACCGGCACGCTTACCACGCAACAGGTGCTGGTGTTCTCGCTGGTACTCGGCGTGGCGTCGATGGCGATTCTGGCGCTGTTGGTGAACTGGCTGACCGCGCTGCTCACTTTCATCGGCCTGATTGGTTACGCGGTGATCTACACCGCGTTCCTGAAACGCGCGACGCCCCAGAACATCGTGATCGGTGGTCTGGCTGGCGCGATTCCGCCGCTGCTCGGTTGGGCCGCGGTGACCGGCATGCAGGGCCCCAACGACTGGGCGTATGGCCTGCTGCTGGTGTTGATCGTGTTTGCATGGACGCCACCGCATTTCTGGTCGCTGGCGATCTTCCGGCGTGAAGATTACCGACGTGCCTGCATTCCGATGCTGCCGGTGGTGTACGGGGTGGAATACACCCGCTGGCACGTGTTGTTCTACACGATCATCCTGGTGCTGGTGAGCCTGTTGCCTTACCTGACCGGCATGAGCGGATTGCTGTACCTCGGTGGCGCGTCGGTACTCGACATCGCTTACCTGTATTACGCGGTTCGCCTGATGCGTCCGCCGGACGAACGTTTCGCGATGAGCGCGTTCGGTTATTCCATCGTCTATCTGATTGCGCTGTTTGCCTTCCTGCTGGCCGACCACTGGCTGACCAGGCCCGTGATCCGGGCTGGTGGTTACGTATTCCAGCGGATAGGGTAAGCTGGCGCTAGGTGCGCAGGGTTCCATGGCGTGCCGCTGGATTCGGCAAGGCTGGTTGTGAAGCTGTGCTGACCCGGTACCCGGGAGGACGTGGCAGCGCGTGGAACTGATCCTGCTGATCGTTGCGATCTTGGCGGCGCTCGTCGGCATCGTGCTGGCGGTGTGGACACTGCGCAAGCAACAACGCGTCACCCGCCAGCTGGCGACCAGCCGTGAACGTTACATGCTGGTCGCGGAAGCCGCCAACGACGGCATCTTCGATTTCGATATCGTCAACCGGAAGATCTTCTTTTCGCCGCGCGTGTACCACATGCTCGGTTATGGCGAGGGCGAGCTCACGACCCCGGCCGACTTGCAGCGCGTCATATTGTCCGAGGATTTCCCGGCTGCGCGCGCCGGTCTGTACGCCCACCTGGATGCGCGCCGCACCGACGAACTCCGCCGCGTGATGCGCATGCGCACGCGTGATGGCCGGGTCCTGACAGTGCTAGCGCGCAGCGTCGCCCGTTACGCCGAGGATGGCACGCCGTTGCGGGTTGCCGGCTCTTACACCGACATCACCGAACGGCTCAGCAACGAACGCCAGTTGCGACTCGCTGCCAGCGTGTTCGAGGCCGGCAGCGACGGCATCGTCATCAGCGACGCACGCGGTCTCATCGTGTCGGTCAACGGCACGTTCCTCGAGATGACCGGTTACGCGCGTGAAGAGTTGATCGGGCTGCCGCTGAAAGACGTGTTGATCCAGGGCGACGCCGGCGCGCGCGCGGACGCGGCTTTGCGCGATTCGGGGGCGTGGAACGGCGACCTCGCGTGGCGCAAGCGCAACGGCGACGTCAAGACACTTGAGAGCTCGGTGGTGGCGGTGCGCGATGATACCGGTATCGCAACCTTCCGCATCCACGTCTGCAGTGATACCGCCGAGCTGAAATACGCCCAGGCACGCATTCGCCATCTCGCCTATTTCGACACCCTCACGGGGCTGCCCAATCGTGCCTATCTGCGCGGCCAGTTCGAACAGGCGCTGGCGCGCGCGCGCCACGCCGCGCAAACGATGTCGGTGGTGTTTTTCGATCTCGACAATTTCAAGGAGATCAACGATACCGCCGGGCACAGCGTGGGCGACGAGGTGATTTGCGCGGTGGCGCAGCGGCTCGGCGAGGGCATTCGAGAAGATGACGTGTTGTGCCGCTTCGGCGGCGACGAGTTCCTGTTGCTGCTGCCCAACACCGACGTCGCGGCCACCGAAGCATTGGCGCGACGCCTGATCGAACGAATCTGCCAGCCGGTCGAGGTCGAAGGCCGATTGCTCGATGTCGCCGCGAGTGCCGGCTTCAGCGTGTTCCCGGACGACGCGCCGGACGCCGAAAACCTGTTGCGCGAAGCCGACACCGCGTTGTTCCGTGCCAAGGCGGAGGGTGGCCGCAACGTGCAACGCTTCCAGCCATGGATGGGCGAGGTGGTGAGTTGGCGTCATGATTTGCAGGCCGCGCTAAGGGTCGCGATCACGCGCAAGCAATTCGTGTTGCACTATCAACCGATCGTGGACACCCGCACGCAACGTGTGACCGGCGTCGAAGCCCTGCTGTACTGGAATCGCCCCGGCCTGGGCGTGGTGGGGCCGGGCACCTTCATCGCGGTGGCCGAGGAATCGCGCCTGATCGAAACGATGGGTGCGTGGGTGATCGACGAAGTCTGTCGCCAGATCGCGGTCTGGAAGCAGGCCGGCCTGCCCGCGTTCTATGTCGCGGTGAATGTCTCGGGTCTGCAACTGCGTGTGGCTGGGCGTTTCCAGGAACACCTCCGGCAGGCCATGCGTCGCCACGGCGTGGTCAACGAGGATTTGATGATCGAAATCACCGAGCGCCATCTGGTCCAGGATGTCGCCGGTGGCGTGCCGAGTGTGCAGGCGCTGACCGCCAGCGGCCTGCGCGTGTCGGTGGACGATTTCGGCACGGGCTATTCCAACCTCGAGTCGCTCAAGAAATTGACCGTCACCCAGATCAAGATCGACCGCACCTTCGTGCGCAATCTAACCACCGAAGTCGGTGACCGTGCGATCGTGCAGTCGATCATCGCGTTGGGTCGCAGCCTTGCTTTGCAGGTAGTCGCCGAGGGCGTGGAAACCGTCGAACAGCAGGAGTTGCTGGACGAGTTCGGCTGCGATCGGATCCAGGGCTATCTGTACGCGCGCCCGCTGCCTGCCGACCAGGTACCGACGTTCGTCACCACACTGCCGCGTGACCTGTCTGCTGGCGATCGAGGCCGGGTTGTGCTGTGATAACGGGTTGTCGTGATCCGTTTGTGGCGTGACTTGCCGTTTGCTGTCGGGTGAAGCCTTGAACCTGCTGTTCGATTTCTTGCGTTGGTGGATTCCGTGGGAACCATCGGCGACCGTGGTCATCGTGTTTGCGCTGGCCGTGTGGTTGTACTGGCGCGGCGCGCGGCGCTCGCCGATGACGGCGCCGTGGCATCGTCAATTGTTGTTCTGGCTGGGCATGTTGGTGCTTTACACGGGACTGCACACCCGCCTCGATTATTACGCCGAGCACGAGTTCTTCATCCACCGCATCCAGCATCTGGGGCTGCATCACCTGGGCCCGTTCCTGCTGGTGCTGGCGTATCCCGGCGCGACGATGCGGCGCGGCCTGCCGGTGCGTTTTCGCACGCGCTGGTTGCGACCGGCCCTGCAATGGGCCCCGGTTCGCTGGTTTTTCAACGTGCTGCTGCATCCGTTGGTCGCGGCGCTGATCTTCGTCGGCCTGATCTATCTGTGGCTGTGGCCGGCCGTGCATTTCGACGCGATGCTGGACTGGCGGCTGTATCACCTGATGAACTTCAGCATGGCCGCCGACGGCGTGCTGTTCTGGTGGCTGCTGCTGGACCATCGCCCGCGACCGCCGGCACGACTCTCACCGGGCGTGCGGGTGTTCGTGGGATTGGCGGTGATCCTGCCGCAGATCCTGCTGGGCGCGTACATCAGCTTCACCAAGACCGACCTGTATCCCATCTACAGCCTGTGCGGCCGTGCCTTCGCGGGCATCCCGGCGATCATGGACCAGCACCTGGGCGGCCTGATCCTGTGGATTCCGAGTTCGATGATGAGCGTGCTGGGCGCGCTGATCGCGTTCGGTTATTGGTTGCGGCTGGACAGCAAGGGCCGCCTGCCGCGCAATCGGCGCCAGCGCGAGTTGCTGCGCGCGCGACAAGCTGCGGCGCTTCAGTCGACAAGCTCAGGCGAATTGGCGAGCAGCGCGGAAAAGTTCACCTGAACTTTTCGTGGGGGCGTGGACGCGGCGCATGTCCCTCCACCGCGCGGCCGCGCGTCAACGTCAGCGGATACGACTTGCCATCCAATACGAATGTGCCGGATACCGCCGTGCCTGCGGCGTTCATTTTTCCCGAGACCACGGCGGTGTGCCCCGGCATGGCGATGGTGAGGCGGGCCTGCTTGCCTTTGCCTGCCAGCATTGCCGGCGCGCCTTGGACGTTCTTGCCGGGGATGTCGACCGTGAAGATGGGGCTCGCGCCATAGGTAACCTCGTGCAGCACGAACGTGCCGCCGTCGAATTGGCCCGTCCAGTCGGTGCGCTGGATCGGCAAATCCAGCGCCGGAATGCCGCGGTTGGTTTTCCAGCCGGTGCCGAGGTATTCCATGAAGTTGGCGGTTTGCTGCGCCACGTTCTGGCCGAAGCGGTCCGACACCATGTGCAACGCCAAGTCTACGCCGGAGGTGAGGCCGCCAGCGGTGAACGTGATCGGGTCGGCTTGCACGTAGCGAACGTCCTTGACCAATTTCACGTCGGGAAATTCACGGCTAAAGTCCCCGAAGTACCAGTGGTGCGTGGTCGCCTGTTTGCCGTTGAGCAATCCCGCATGTGCAAGCTGAAAGGCGCCGGTGCAAACCGACATGATGGTGGCGTGTTGCGCGTGGATTTTCTTGAGCCACGCCTGAAGTTTCGCGCCTCCCATTTGCGCGGGCACTACGACGATGTCCGGCGTGGGCGCATGGGTGAAATCGTAGTCCGGTGTGATCGTCAGCCCGGGATGGTTGGCGCCCTCGCTGTGCAACGGCGCCTGGCTGGCCGCCACGGTGTAGAGCTCGTAGGGCGAGACATCCTTTCCGTTTGCGTCCTTCAGTGAGGTGTCGGCGAAAACCTCCCACGGGCCGGCAATGTCCATCACGTTGACGTGCTTGCTGATCGCGAATGCAACCTTGATCATGCCGTTGTGCAGCGGGTCGTGTTGCGGGGGTGTCCCCGCGAGCGCGGTGGCGATCGGCAACATGGCCAGCACGATGACGAGCATCAGTTGTTTCACGGGTGGCGCTCCGGGCAACGGGGATGGATGATGCGTCATTCTCGCAAGCGGCTTGCGCGTGAGCCGGCCGAATTCCCGACGAATCCGGCCAATGGTCAATGACCGAAGCGTTCCCGGTATTCGCCTGGCGATGCACCGTAGCGGGCGCGAAAGGCACGCCGGAACACATCCGCGCCGTGGAATCCGACCTGGACCGCGATGCGTTCGATCGAAGCATTGCCTTCGGTCAATCGCAGGCATGCCTGTTCCAGCCGCAAGCGTTCCACGAAGCGCGCGGGCGTCGCATTGAAGGTCGCGGCGAACACCCGGCTAAAATTGCGCGCGCTCATCGAGACGCGTTCGGCCATGCGCTCGACCGTGATGTCGTCGGCGAGGTGATCGAGCAGCCAATCGACCAGTGCAGACATGCACCCGTTGCCCCGTGTTTGCGCGGCGAGCGGCGCTGAGAATTGCGCCTGGTTGCCGGGCCGTTTCACGTACATCACCAGTTCGCGTGCGACAGCGAGTGCGGCCGGCTTGCCGAGATCTTCTTCCACCAGTGTCAGCGCGAGGTCCATGCCTGCACAAAGACCGCCCGATGTGGCGAAACGGCCATCGCGCAGATACAGACGATCCGCTTCGACTTGCAGTGCGGGATAACGGCGCGCGACGTCATCTGCGAAACGCCAATGCGTGGTGACGCGACGGCCGTCGAGCAGGCCGCTTGCGGCGAGCACGTACAGTCCGGTACAGATCGACACCACGCGTCGCGTGGTTTGCGCGCGTTCGCGCAGCCAGGCAAGCAGCCGCGCATTGCCGTTGATGACGCGACTGCCGGCGCCGCCAGGAATCAGCAAGGTATCGAGCGGTGGTGCGTCATCGAGTCCGTACTCGGGTGCGATGACGAGACCGTTTTCGGCACGCACCTGATGACTGGTGATACCAATGGTGCACAGGCGATAAGGCTGGTTGCCGCGGGCGCGTGCGTTGGCCGCGCCGAACACGTCGAGCGGGCCGACCAAGTCGAGTGCCTGCATGTCGTCATAGACGAGCAGGCCTGTGCTCGCCATTTCAGTCTTTGGGGCCGGTCGAGTTGGCGGGCAGCACGGAGAAATTCACCTGCATCGATTCGCCTCCGGCGAACCTGAGCGTCATCTTCACGGTGTCGCCCGGTTTGATGGGGCGGGTCGCGTGCGACAGCATGATGTGGTAACCGCCGGGTACAAGGGTCGCGCGGCCGTGTGCCGGGGCATCGATATGCGTGACTTTGACCATCGTGCTGTCTTCATCCGCGAGTCGTGACCGCATCAGCACTACATCGTGGTAGTCGGAGCTGCTCGCGCCAACGAGGCGAACCGGCGAACTTCCCTCGTTCACGATCACGGCATAACCCGCCGCTGGCAGATTGACGGGCAGCCAGCGGATCCAGGCGTGTTCGACACGCACGGTTGGATTTGCCGGCGCGGCGGCGAAAGTCGTGGCACTGATCGCGAACAGCGCACCGATCAGGATATAGCGGATTCTCATGCGGTCTGCCCCAGCAGGATTTTGAGATCGTGCACCATCTCATCGGTCGTGGCGCCCGGTGTCGCCAGCAAACGGATATGCCCTTTCGGGCCGAAGATGTAGATCGCCGAGCTGTGGGTTACCTGGTAGTCGCCGTTGGCCGGAATGGGCTTCTGGATCTGATATATGGCGCGATAGCGCTTGACCAGTTGGTCGAGTGATTGCGGGGTTCCCCTGAGCCCCACGAAGCGCGGGTCGAACGCGGTAACGTACTGGTGCAACACCGGCACCGTGTCGCGCGCCAAGTCTACCGTAATGAACACCACTTGTACGCGGCTCGCCTGTTGCTTGCCCAGCTGTTGCAACACCGTGTGCAGGTGCACCATCGTCAGCGGACACACATCCGGACAGTGCGTGTAACCGAAATACAGCAGCACGATCTTGCCGCGATACGTCGCCGCCGTCACCGGTTTGCCCAGATCGTTGGTCATCTGGAATTTCAGGTCGGGCAGGTGTCCCTGCACGTCGTCGAGTTGCCATTTGGGGTGCGCCGCGCAGGCAGCGAGAAGGAGGGCGGCGCAGAGCGGAAGCAGCCAGCGCAAGGGGGAACGGTAAGCAGGCATGGTGGGGTGGCCGGATGAATCAATGCAACAGAGGATGATAGCGCGTCGAAGCTTGCGGTTCGTGCGGCACATTGACGCAGCGGGGTGTCAATGCAATATAGAAATGTCCCCTACTTGCCCAAGATAGAGATGTCCCCTTTTGGGGTGGCAGGGTGGTTGGTCAGATGGGGGTATGTTGCCAAGGATGATTGACGGCAGGTTTACGGACGTTGTTGCGTGGAAGTGCGGGATGTTGGTCGAGCATGGCGTCGAGGGTTTTGCGATCCTGGACCTTGGCACGCCAGGTTTGGATATCGAAGGCGGTGAAGG
>JBOHYW010000108.1:0-12353 GCA_050738155.1 Rhodanobacteraceae bacterium | reverse complement strand
CCCACCCGGACGCAACAGCCTTGACAGTGTTCGCACGCCGGCGGCGGGGTCGTGCAGATGATTGATGACGTTGACGGACCAGACCAGATCGAAACGGCCTTCCGCGAACGGCGGCTGCAGCATGTCGCCTGCAGGACGCGGATATTCGCCGGTGCGACATTGCGGGTGGCCCGGACACACGCCGGCAACTGCAGGGCCGGTACGTCACCGAGGAGCAGCGGTGTGCGCTCGCGGGCACGACGCATCAGCTCGAGGTCCGCCGCCGTATCCGGGCCGGCCATGTTGACCACGGCTTGCCTGCGGCGCGCGAGCCAGGTTCGGAACAGCCGGCTTCGAAGGGGATACTGCCAGGGTTGCATGTTCGTCCGGCGGTCTTGCGGTTGAATCAAGCGGCGCGAGGCCGCGCAGTGGCTCATGATCAATCGACCTGGCCCTTTTTGTTTTTGGAAATCCGTCCCCGCTTTTCAGCTGCGATAAAAACAGGGCAATGCAGTGGGTGTCGTCGGTGGGTGATTGGGTTGCATCGCTCGCTGGTTGCACCGCAACGCCTGCGCGGCGACGCCATTCACGGCATGGCCACTCGACGAAGTGCCCATGTCCCAATGTTGCGTCGACATCGGTCGTGGATGCCAGACGAAGCTCCATGGCAGATGAAGTTTGGTGGCCGCTCGCAGGCGACGCGACGGCGGCGTACCATCTTCAGTGAACCGTGGCGGTCGCTCGAATCGCGCCCAAGCAACCACTTGAACGCTCGGGCGCACCCATCGCGTGGTAGCCGAGAGGAATGATGGGTGGTATCCAGGAGCATCATGTTGGCGCAACGCGAGCTGGTTGGTGAACTGATGGATGACCCCGCGCTTGCGGCGCAGGCGCACCATCTCGCGTTGCGCGGGCTGCAGCGGGTCAACCGGGTGAGCCGCACGGCTGCCGTTTTGTGGCCCCGGATCGAACGCCTTCTTTCCTCGACCCCGAACACAAGCGCATCGCTGCTGGACGTGGCGTGCGGTGGCGGTGATCTGGCGATTGCGCTCGCGCGACGTTCGCGGCGGCGCGGGCTTGTGTTGCAAGTGCAAGGATGCGACGTCAGCGGTACGGCATTGCAACACGCATCACGAGTCGCCGCTCGCGTCGGCGAGCCGGTGAAGTTCTTCCGTGCGGACGTGACTGTCGAACTGCCGCCTCGGCATTACACCTTCATTACCTGCACGCTGTTCCTGCATCACCTGACCGATACCCGCATCGCCGCCCTGCTGCGCACGCTCGCTGGACACTGCGACCACCTCCTCGTCAGCGACCTGATACGCGGGCGAACGGGTTATGCGCTGGCGTGGATGGGAACGAAGCTGCTGTCGCGCTCGCCGATCGTGCACGAAGACGGCCTCCGCTCCGTGCGCGCCGCGCTCACGTTGCATGAAGCACGCGAGCTTGCGACCAGGGCCGGACTGGACGACGCGCGGTTCGAGCGGCACTGGCCCCAGCGGTTCCTGATGACCTGGTCGCGCGTGCAAGAGGGTCCGCATGGATCCGGATGAATTGCCGCGCGAATGGGATGCGGTGGTCGTGGGCGCGGGTATCGCCGGGGCGATGAGTGCGCTGCACCTCGCGCGTACCGGGCTGCGCGTGCTGCTGGTGGAGAAGTCCGCGTGGCCCCGCGCAAAGACCTGTGGCGGCTGTTTGAATGCGGCAGCCATCAGGGCACTTGCCAGCTCCGGCATTGAACTGTGCGAAGGCAGCGCATACAACGGTATGCGGTTGCATTGCCTTGGGCGTGTGGCCCACCTTCCGTTGCCGCCAGGCGTCGCAATTTCCCGAATGCGGTTGGATGCGATGCTCGTCGAGCATGCCATCGGTGCCGGCGTACGTTTCGTACCGGCGACGCGCGCCACGCTTGACGGGCTCACGCGGCACGGACGCCGCGTGGCGTTGCGGAACCCTTCGACCCGCTGCGACGTCGAAGCGCGCGTGGTCCTCGATTGCGGTGGACTCGCCACCCGCCTGCTGCCCGATCCTGACTGGCGCATCGCACCCCGTGCGCGTATCGGCGTAGCCGCCACCCTGCCCGAAGCATTTGTCCGGCATGACCCTGGCGTCATCCACATGGCCTGCGCGGCGCAAGGTTACGTCGGACTGGTCCGTGCCGAGAACGGAGTGGTCAATATTGCCGCGGCGCTGGACCCGGTGCGGTGTCACGAAGCCGGTGGACCGGCAGCGGCCGTCATGGAGATTCTTCGCGCGGAGAAGTTGCCGGCCATGGAAAATCTGCATCGTCTGGATTGGCGCGGTACCCCTCGGCTCACCCGCATGCGTCGGCGGCCCGGCGCCGAACGGCGCGTACTGATCCTGGGGGATGCGGCGGGCTATGTCGAACCATTCACGGGTGAAGGCATGGCGTGGGCGATTGCGGACGCCGCTGCCGCGCTGCCTTTCGCGCGCGAAGCCGTCGCGTGCTGGACGGATGACATCGCCGAGCGATGGAGTGCGCGCCACCGGCGGATGCTGCGTGCACGGCAACGCGTGTGCCGCGGCATTTCAGGGTTGTTGCGCCATCCGTCACTGCTGGCCGTGACGCTTCCGTTGCTCGACCGTGCACCTGCCGTATCGGCGCCGCTGACGGCGTGGTTGAATCGCGACCTTGAAGGTACCGCCATGGTGACTGAATGACACCCGCAGCGATCGTCGGCATCGGCACGGCGGTTCCGGCGGCAACCTTTGGGCAGGATGCGGCGATCCCGCTGGCCATGGCGCGTTGCTGTTCGAACGAGCGTGAGCGTGTGTGGCTGCAGCGCATCTATCGCGGCTGCGGCGTGCAGAGACGCGGCAGCGTTCTGCTCGCCCGCGATGACGATGCGGCATCCGTCGAATCGTTTTACCCGCCGCGACTCTCCGAACACGATGTTGGCCCGACCACGGCCGTCCGGCTTGCCCGGTACACGCGGGAGTCCGGGGAGCTGGCGATGCGCGCCAGCACGGCCGCGCTCGCGGATGCCGCCATCGACCCGTCGTCCGTCACGCATGTGGTCATCGTGTCGTGCACCGGATTGTTCTCACCGGGCCTCGATGCCGAGCTGATCGAACGCCTCGGATTGGCACGCGGTGTCGGTCGCGTGAATATCGGCTTCATGGGCTGTCACGGCGCATTCAACGGTTTGCGCACGGCGGCTGCACTGGCGCACAGCGCACCGGATGCACGTGTATTGCTCTGCTGCGTCGAACTTTGCAGCCTGCATTTTGCCTACGGCTTCAATCGGCAGCGGGTGGTCGCCAACGCACTGTTCGCCGACGGCGCTGCCGCCGTGATCCTGGCGCCCGCCGGCAAATCGGCACTGCATCTGCAGGACATCGCAAGTTTGTTGACCCACGATTCAGCCGACGCGATGACTTGGCGGATCGGCAATCACGGCTTCGAAATGGGTTTGACGCCGGCGGTGCCGCGGTGCATCCGCACATCGTTGCGCGAATGGCTGGAGCCCTGGCTGGCATCCCGCGACTTGCGAATCGACGACGTCGCGCAATGGGCGATCCATCCGGGTGGCCCCGACATTGTCCAGGCCGCGATTGACGCACTGGGACTCGGCGCCGAAGCCGGAGATGTCTCGCGTGCGGTTCTCGCCGAGCACGGCAACATGTCGTCACCGACCGTCCTGTTCGTCCTGCAACGCATGCGTTCGCGGAATGCTTCCGGACCGATCGTGGCGTTGGGCTTTGGTCCCGGGTTGGTGTTCGAGGCTGCACTTCTCGATTGATGGCACGTGGGAGGAGGAACGTAAACAAGGGCGAACGGACACGCGCAGGCTTTCGCGCGACAGTTTGCCCAAGTGCGGTGGACCTCATGGCGTGCATGTTGCCGTGAGGCCGACCACTTGTTTCAGCAATACCTGGCCACCGCGACGATGTTGACCAGTGGTCTACGAGGCGGTCGTGGCGATCGCTTTCTACACAGCAGTAGATTCACATCCGCCGTTCGAATGCAACCAGTGGCTGGCACCGATTGCCCGTTACTTCGCTGCCACTGCGATCGTCAAGGTCTGAAGAAAGTGAAAGTCGTGCCGCCGCAATGCGTAGCGCTGGTGGTCCGGGTCGCACAGCCGCGAAAGTTCTTCGTGATCGTCGCGACTCAGGTAATCGCGCAGGCGTTCGCCCCAGGTGTCGCGAAAGATCGTGTCGAGCAGGTAGCGTTTGTCCGCCTCCGAAAGCGGCTGGGTTCGTTCGATCATCCGGGTGCGCACGCTGACCTGCCGCAAACCTGTTTTCTGCAGCCATCCGATCAGCGAACGGACCACGGCGAAGTCACGCTCGCTGCGGCCGTAACGGTCGCGGTAATACGCGCGAACCGCCTCGTTGACGACACGTTCGAGGCGAGAATCCCAGGCGAAGTACATATCCGGCAGCAGCGAGCTTTGGCCGATCGCAATGCGCCCGCCCGGGCGCAACAGGCGTGCCAGGACACGCAGCCCGGCAACGGGATCGTGCAGATGGTTTATGGCGTTGACGGACCAGACCAGATCGAAACTGCCTTCCGCGAACGGCGGCTGCAGCATGTCGGCCTGCAGGACGCGGACATCCGCCGGTGCGACGTTGCGAGCGGCGCGGACATGCGCATCGGCCAAGTCGAAGCCGACGACCCTGCCGCGGCCGTGCGTCGCTTCGTGAAACCACGCAAGCGCCTCGCCCGTACCGCAACCCGCATCGAGTACGCAGGAACCCTCGCAAGGCGCCAGTTGCATGATCGCCGCGCGCAATTCCGGTTCCGCAAACGCATTGAATAGCCTGAGCTTTTCCGCATAATCCCGCTGCGGTGTATCACCCAGCAGTCCGGCGCCCGGGCGCTGCGCGGCGGCGTTCATGGCAGCTTCGGATTTTTGCGCGAGAGGTGTTGATGCCAAAGCGCACTCGCAAATCTTTTGCGGCGACCACGGTTGTTCCTGGTCTTCAAGTGCATGTACAACGCTTCGAAATGCCGGGCCGTGCAATCGGCATCCTCGGACAACGCCTTGCATTGTGCCGCGCGTGCAAGGCGCATTCGGAGTGCTTCATCGTGGAGCACCGTGAGCATGGCATCAGCCAGCGCCGCCCAGTCGCCGACGGGAACGGCCAGAGCCGCCGCCGGGGCCCACTCCGCGATGTGTCCGACCAGTGTGCCTACCGTGGGTACGCCGGCTACTGCCGCTTCCAGCAGCACCAGCGGGCCGGTTTCATGCCGGGATGACATCACCAGCAAATCGGCGGACTCCATGTGCGGGCGCAACTCGCGGTGTGACTTGAAACCGTGGAATCGCACGTGCCGCTCGAGTCCGAGGCTGCGGGCCAGCTGCGCCATTTCGCCGTGCAGGGTGTCGAATCCGACGATGTCCATCCGGAAGTCGATGTTTTTTTCGACCAGCACCGCCAATGCTTTCAACAGTGTCGGCTGATCCTTGACCCGATTCAGGCTGGCGACGTGGATCAATCTTGCGGACCCGCGGTCGCGTGGACGCGGTGCACGCGGTGGCCATGCGCGCAGGTCGACGCCCAGCGGAACACGGCGTGCCCGGATGCCCAGCGATCGCAGCACATCGATGACAGGTGCGCTCGCTGCGGTCACGCTATCGGTGTTGCGCAATACCAGCGCCTCGCGCAGTCGTCCTTTCCAGGTCAGCCGGCCGCCGAAACCGATGTCACGCAGCGATGCCAGTTCACCACCCGCGACATGCACCAGGCTGGGCAGGCGCAGCGATTTCGCGGCGGCAACCGCGAGCACGCCGCAGGCGCCCGAGAAGATTGCGTGCACCACATCGAACGGCGCACGCCGATGTTCGGCACGGATCATCGCGATGCCGCGCAGGATCGTTCGACCTGTGCCGATGTTGTGGATAGTCGCGCCGGCGAGTTCCCAACAACCCTCTGTCTCTTCCTGTTGCAGGGCAAAAACGTGGACTTCGTGCGTTCGTGACAGGCGCCGGATCAGACTCAGCAACGCAGGGATGACGCGAATTTCCCCAGCGCGATCCACGCCGCCTGGGACCACCAACGCGAGCTTCACGCTGTCCTCCGCAACCGGTCGTCGAGCAGTTGCGCGTAGGCTCCGGCCAGGCGCCGGCCGACCGTGGCAAACGACAACTCGTGATCGAAGTAGTCGCGCATTTGCTCGGGCGACAAGCGATTCCGTGCTGCCGATACCAGGGCTTCGGCGAGCCGGTCCGGATCGCGGCATGGCCACAGTCTGCCCGCATGGCCACTGCCGGTGAGCGCACGATGGGCAGGGATATCCGTGATCACGGGATACACACCGCAAGCCATCGCTTCCAGCAACGCATAACCGGAACCCTCGGAAAGACTGGCCGAGACATACAGGTCGGCGGCGCGCATCAATGCTTCAACCCGCGCGTGCGTCACCTTGCCGAGCAGATGCACCCGCCCCGCAAGACGCGGGTCGCGACGGGCGCGCGCCTGCACTTCCTCAAGCATCACGGCGGTCCCGAAGGCGCACCACAGTCGCAATGCGGGCAGCTTGCGCGCGGCACGCGCGACGCCTTCGAGCATCGTCAGCGGATCCTTGCTCCGGTTCAAATGCCCCACCCACAACACGCAGGGATCGCCGTGCAGACCGGTTTCGCTTCGGGCACGGACGCGACTGCCGCGGGTAAAGCGGCTGCTGGACTCCGGGATTTCGAAGCGCCGCAGCGACGCTGCAAAAAGACCTGCATCGGCAAACGGTTTTGCTTGATCGAGGGCCGTAAAGGACACGCCGGAAGCCGCGGCAAAGTAACGGCTCCACTGCTTGCGCCGCCACCACGGTGGCGCGCGGTCGGCGTGGTCCTGGAGCAGGATCGGCGGCGGTTGGGGCAGCAATCCGGAAACCGCGCAGGCATGTCCAGCGAAGATCAGACCGTGCACATGCAGAACGTCGGGCTGGAGTTCGGCAAGCCGGTTCGCAAAACGACGGCTTTCGCCTGTTGCATCCTCGGCGCCGGTGACATCGACGAAGTGGTAATCGCCGCCGTTCCGTTGCAGGCACTCCGTGTACACCGCAGCCTGCAACACCGATACGCGGATGCCAGTGCCCGCGACGGCGTCGGCGACGTCCGCCAGCGACGGCCAGTTTTCCAGCAATTCGCCGCTCGAAAACGCCGCGGGCGCTCTCTGGAAATTCAGTTGCGCAACGTGCAGGGCTGCCATCGCTAGGCGCCCGTGATCTGTGGCTTGCGTAGCTGCACGAAGCGGTTGGCGATGTTGAGCTCCCACGGATGGCTGTAGCGCCGATGGCGATAACGCCACCCTGCCATAGCGCTCATGCCGCGCTTGGCCCAGTGCGGAGCACGCTGATCCTGCACGGTGGGAAACCGGCAACGCAGCACGGTGACGAAATCGTAGATGCGCTGGCGCAGTTTGTCGGTGAGCCATGGCGCATCGGCATGGCAGGCATAGTCGACCCAGCGGCGCTCGGTCCATTCGTCCGGCGTCGTGGGGAACACCACCGGCTCGCCGCGCACGTCGAGCAGGGGCATCGACTTGCGCTTGCCGCGATCCTTCTCGTGCTTGGCGCTTTCCGGCAGCGGCGTATAGATGTACGTGATGATTTCAGACGCCGGGTTGATGTGCTTCAGTTCGCGGATGAACTCGAACGTCTGCTCGGTTTCCTGCTCGGTATTCACCGGCGGCGCCAGCATGAAGGAGAACTCGGGAATCACGCCATGCCGGGCGCACAACTCGGCCACCGCCAGCGTCTGATCGGGCCGCGTGCCCTTGCGGATTTCCTTCAGCATCGCGCCATTGGGCGATTCGGCGCCGATGTAGGCCATCCGCAACCGGCTCTTGCGCACCAGTTTCCAGGTGCTCTCGGAAAGCTTGAGCAGCGCATCGGCGCGCGCGAAACACCACCACGGCATCTCGAACCTGGCCATGACTTCGAGCATGGGAATCATGTCCTGCTCACGGTCGAAGAAGTTGTGGTCGTAGAAAAGAATGGAATCAGCGCCGAGTTCGTACTTGAGATAATTCAGCTCGCGCTCCAGCCGCGCGGTCGGCGGCAACGCGGTCGCGCCGCCGAACATCGCGGCCACGCCACAGAAAGTGCAGCGGAAGCGACAGCCGATCGACGCCTGATGCACCGCCGTGCGGCGCCCGAGAAACGTGCCGCCCAGATATTTTTCCAGGTTGCCCAGCTTTCCATACGGCAGCAGCGTGGGCGCGATATCGGCGTGATGGAATTTCCGATTGGGGTTGTGTACGATCTCGCCATCGCGGCGCCAGGACAGGCCTCCGATCCTGGCCAACGCCTCGTCGCCTCCGCCTCGACCCAGGGCGGAAACCAACTCGACCAGGCTTTCCTCGCCCTGCCCGCGCACCGCATAGTCAACATAGGGGGCGGCCAGCGTGGTGTCGGTATAGAGCGTGGGGAAGTAACCGCCCCAGATGATCGACATCGACGGATGCTGCTCGCGGATCGCCTTTGACACGGCAATTGCCGGCGCCACCTGCGGGCCGCCCATGATGCCGATGCCGATGGCGTCGTAATGCTGTTTCCCGGCGGCCGCCAAGGTTGCGCTCACCAGATCCCGATCGACGTTGCCATCCACGATGTGGCTGTCGCCGAAGCGATCCAGCGCCGCGGTCAGGTTCAGCAGCGACAGCGGAAAGCGCGGATGCGTGGTGACGGTCGGGTTGATCAAAAGCGTGTTGGGTGGGCGGGGCATGGCAGGTCGAACCGAATCAAAGCCGGCGCCGCAACTGGAACACGATTGCGACCGGAACCTCGAGCGCGCGAGGATCGAAATGGGCATCGTCCGGGATGTCGGCGGCATCGAGCATGGGTTCCAGCACCCACACGATCTGCAGCCGCAATGCCGCGCAGACTGCGTGCCAGTGGCTGTAGAGGTGCGGCGTGTGCCGCACCGCGTAATGTTGGCCGCCGGCCTTGAAGTCGCGCTGCCAGCCGAGCGCATGCCCGATCGGATGCACGTCGCTGCACAACAGCATGCCGCCAGGCCGCGTCACCCGCTTGAGTTCCGCAAGCGCCGGTTGCAGTTGCTCGAGGTGACCGAGCGTCAGGCCGCAGATCGTCAGATCCGCGCATGCGTCCGGCACCGGCAACATCGCCAGATTTCCCTGTGCCAGTTCGATCTCGGCCCGGTGCCGGAATGCACCCAGTTCGACGCCGGCGCGTTCCAGCATGTCGGGGGAAATATCCACGCCGGTCACACGTGCCGCGCCGCGTTGCAATGCATGCAGCATGTAGCGCCCGCTTCCGCAACCGGCATCGAGTACCGATTGCGTCTTCAGGTCGGGCGGCATCAGGGCGAGCATCGCGCGTTCTTCGGCCTGCATCACCGGATTGTGCGCATGCGGCGGATAATCGCGCGCCCAGCGGGCATACGCTTCCACGGGCTCGAGCATTTCGGGGCGCGACATCAGCAACAACCCGCGGCCAGTGCGACGTCGCGTACCGGCTTGTCGCGGTCGGTGGCGAGTTCGAATCCGGGTTCAAGGGCGATCACCGCGGGATCGGCCAACGTCTTGTCGAGCAATTTCGGCTTGCCGTCCAGCAGTACCGGCGCCGTCTCCACACCGGCGATCTCGAACCATTCAGCGAAATCGGGATCGGCGATGGCAGGTACGCCATCGCGTACTACCGCCCTGATCCGGCTGCGACCGATGCCGATCAGGTTGCGCATTTCGTCACCGCCATGATCCTCGACGATCACCAGGTCGGCGTGGGCGCCCGGCGCGAGATGACCGCGCGAAGGCAGGTGCAGGATGTGCGCGGCATCGGTGGTGGCCAGCCCCAGCAATTGCCGCGGAACGAGCGGATGGCGATCAACGATCGCGTGCAGTTCATCCAGCAGATCGCGCGCGCCGCTGAGCCTGGAATCGGTGCCGAGCGCGAGCCGGCCTGCGTCGCGCAGGCGGCGCGGATCCAGCGTTTGCCCGAGCAGCGTGAGGTTGCTGCATGGACACCACACCACCGCCGCACCCGCCGTGATCACCCGGTCGATGTCCGTTTCGCTCAACCCCACGCCATGGATCAAAACGCTGTTCTGCTCCAGGCAGCCGAGTCGGTCCAATTGCGCCAACTCCGCTTGCGCCGTCGCATCGGTGCCTTCGGCAAGGTGAATCAGCCAGGGGCGGTCGGGCGGGGTGGCAAGAAAGCTGTCACGCGCGGGCGGACCGTACTCGGGCCAGCCGAGTGTGTAACTCCAGCCGAAATCACGCAGCAACGCGACCGGGAAATCCGCATCGTCGAGCGCCGGATGCCAGGGATCGTGGTGGGCGACGCAAGTGGCTCCCGACAGCAGGTTCTTCAATCCGCCGTGGCGGAGCCGTGTCGCCTTGGGCACGCGCAGCGCGGCGGCGACGTCGTGGCGTTCGAAATGCGACTTGAAAGCTTCGATCCAGGCGTAGCTGTTGGCAAAGGGCACATCGGTGCGCAACGGCGGTACCGCATTGATGTGCAGATGGTCGTGCGCGTTGATCAGGCCCGGAAAGATGGCATGGTCGCGCAGGTCGATCCTGCGCATGCCGGCTGACGGCGCAGCGCCGATCCGCCCAGTGCGGATCGGCAACGGCGCACGTGAAACACCCGTGGTGGTGACGGTGACCGCACCATGCAGGTCGACATCCATCGTGGCTCGCGGCGTGTACATGGGTTCAACGCCGCTGCATCACGATCAGGAAGTGATCGCCCAGATTGCGCAGCAAGGGCAGCGAACCCAGTCGATCGTCCAGTCGTGCCAAGAACTCGCAGGCTCGAGGGTGGCGGCGCTGGAAATCCACCAGATACGGCGGCGGCATGAACAGGCCCAGCGCGCGACAGCGCAGCAGACTGAAGTCGGCGGCAAACGCACGATGGAACTCGCGGGGCAGGTAATAGCGCGTCCAGATGGTGTGGCCGTTCATCCCCACCGGGGTCGAACCACGCGCGGCCCGCACCCGCGCGCGCGCGAAACGTCCGCGCAACGTGTAGTGCATGATTTCCCACGGGCAAATCCGTCCGATCACGGAAAAAACCAGCCTGCCGCCGGGTCGAACGAGACGCGCGCATTCGGCCGCGACGCGATTCAAATCGGGCGCACAGTTCAGCGGGCCGAAATTCGAATACACGCCGTCAAACTCGCCATCCAGTTGATCGAGTTGATGGACGCCCAGATGAAGTGTCTTGACGCGACCTGTTTCCCCGCCGTCGGCTACGCGAGCGCCGGTGCGCGCGACCATCGCGGGTGACCAGTCGGTGGCGACGACGTGGTAACCGTTTCGCGCGAATTCGAGCGCATCGATGCCGGTGCCGCAGCCGAGATCCAGCAGACGCGAGTCAAACGGGAATGCCTTCAACGCCGCATCCCACACGGCACGCCGCATGCGCTGGATCAGTTCGTTGTTGCCGCGCGGGCCGTCGTAATCGGCCGCCACGCTGTCGAAGGCGCGGCGCGTTTCGAGCAACTGCGTTTCGATCGGAGGCTCGGTATGCAAATGCCGGTGAGCGCGTGCCGATGGCCGACTCGATGTTCCCGTATTGGGCAGGGATTGTTCGCTTGATTTCATTCCTGCCCTCGGGCTCCGCGCCGAATCGATTTTCCGCCGGTGATCGCTTCATGACGCCGGCTGAAAGTGAGTGTCGGCGGGACCGGCTTTGGTTGAACCCTTCGCTGCGTTCCTAGGGAACGCGCAGCGCCGGTGAGGGCAGGGGAGCAGGCGCGATACGGCTGCGCCGCATCGCATCACGGGCGACGGCCACGGTAGCTCCCAGGCAAAGGCCCGCCAGAACCCCGAGCAACCGTGCCAGCAGACGATTCGGGAAAACCGGGCTGCGAGGCACGTAGATCGGCCAGGCCAGCGAGGTGTCGTAGGTGTAGGTGGAACTCATGCGATTGACGAGGTTGTTGCGTTGCCGCTGCAAATCATGGATCTCGTTGTTTTCACTGGACAAGGTCAGGTTCGCGATCAAGGCGTTCTGGGTGGTCTTGCCGTCCCGGGTTCCCGCGGTGAGGGTTCGTAGCAGTCGAGTACGTTCGCCGATGGTTTCCTTCAGTTCGTTTTCGATTTCCTCGAGATCGCTGCGGGCTTGAGCCAGCGGCATTGTGCGGAGTTGCTGCTGGGCGGTTTGCAGTTGCTTGAGTGTCGCTTCCGTGAGGCGGCGCGCCGCTTGCGGCGAGCTCGCCCGCAGCGTCAGTTTGATCAGCGAGCCCGCGTACGGCATCGGCTTGAGCGCCAGACTTTTGCGGTACAGGCCCGCAGCGGGCGAGTTCTTGGCAATTCCGATGCTCTTCAAGACCTGGTTCTGGAATGGCACAAGCTTGAGGCGCTCCACGATGCGCGCGAGCGGATCGATTTCGGGATTTTGCCCGGCCGGCACGGTGCTGATCCGGCCCACGCGTATCCAG
>JBOHYW010000107.1:0-12399 GCA_050738155.1 Rhodanobacteraceae bacterium | reverse complement strand
TGCGGCAGGTTTCGTGACGGTCGCGATCGGCACGGAAACCAATGGCTCGGTGATCTGCCCGTCGGCGGCCAATGGCATCGTCGGCATCAAACCGACCGTGGGCCTGGTCAGCCGCGCTGGCATCGTGCCGATCAGTGTCACCCAGGACACCGCGGGGCCGATGGCGCGTGACGTGCGCGATGCGGCGATCGTGTTGACCGCGATCGCGGGCAGCGATCCGCGCGATCCGGCAACCAAATATGCCGACAAACATGCGACCGACTACACGAAATTCCTGGACCCGAACGCGTTGAAGGGCAAGCGCATCGGCGTGGTGCGTGAGCTGACGGGCAACAATCCCGGTGTACAGGAACTGTTGACCAAAACCATCGCGGTGTTGCGCGCGCACGGTGCGACGGTGGTCGATCCGGTGGAGATTCCGCACGTCCACGACTACGGCAAGGCCGAGACGACCGTGCTGCTGTACCAGTTCAAGCACGACATCAACGCGTATCTGGCGACGCGCAAAGGACTGTCCGTGCATTCGCTGGCCGATCTGATCGCGTTCGACAAGGCGCATGCCGCCGAGGAGATGCCGTGGTTCGGGCAGGAGCTGTTCGTCGAAGCCGAAGCCAAGGGTCCGCTCACCGACAAGGCGTATCGCGACGCGCTGGCGAAATTGAAGCGGCTGGCGGGTCCGGGCATCGACGCCGCGATGAAAGCACAGCACCTCGATGCACTGCTGGCACCCGCGCAGGGGCCAGCTTGGCGTATCGACTTGGTCAACGGCGATGCGGGGGGTGCGTCGGCTTATGGCCCCGCGGCGGTGGCGGGCTATCCCTCCATCACCGTACCGTCCGGGTTCGTGCACGGCCTGCCAGTCGGGATGTTGTTCTTCGGCCGCAAGTGGAGCGAACCGACCCTGATCGGCATCGCCTATGCGTATGAACAGGCCACCCACGCACGCCGCAATCCCGGATTCCTGAAGACGATTCCGGCGCCGGTCGGGATCGATCCGTGGACGGAAAAATCCGCGGCATCGGCTTACCCATTGCGCGCGCCCGCCGCGCGGCGTTGATCCCTGCGGTTCTGGTGATGTCGATCGAACCGCGCTGGTGCGGTTGTACGAGGTAACCGATACTGTTTTGCCGTCGACGTGACATCCATCCGCGCGCTGTGGCCGGCGTGTGGACAGGGGGACAATCAGCCATGCCGAAGTTCGATCCATCCCATCCGGTCGTCGAATCCTTCTATCACAAGGACACCGGTAGCTGGACGCACGTCGTCCACGACGGCGCCACCGCGGCGATCATCGACCCGGTGCTGGATTACGATGCCGCAGCCGCGCGCACCGCGACGACCAGCGCCGACGTGGTGCTGGCGTTCGTGCGTGATCACCCGCTACGGGTTGCGTGGATCCTGGAAACCCACGCGCATGCCGATCACCTGAGCGCGGCGGGTTATCTGCACGACGCGCTGGACGCACCCGTGGCGATCGGAGCCGGCATCGTCGAGGTGCAGGCGCATTTCAAGCAGGTATTCGGCCTGGGTGACGAATTCATCGCCGACGGCAGCCAATTCGACCGACTGCTTGATGACGATGACGAAATTCCCGTCGGCTCGCTGCGCGTGCATGCGATCGCGACGCCTGGCCACACTCGTGACGGACTGGCATACCATATCGGCGATGCCGCATTCATCGGCGACACCCTGTTCGCACCCGACCTTGGCACCGCGCGCTGCGACTTTCCGGGTGGCGACGCGGTCCAGTTGCACGCATCCATCCAGCGCATCCTGGAGTTGCCAGCCACGACACGCCTGTTCCTGTGCCACGACTACCCGCCGCCCGCGCGCACCCGGATTCGCGAAACCACGATCGCATGCGAGGCGACGGAGAACGTGCAGATCGGCGGCGGCGTGGGTGAGGCCGAGTTCGTCGCCAAACGCCGCGCCCGTGACGCCACCCTGCCGGTACCGCGACTGTTGCTGCCGGCGCTGCAGGTCAACATTCGCGGCGGGCGCTTGCCGCCACCCGAAGCCGATGGACACCGCTACCTGCGTCTGCCGCTCGATCGGATCGGTGCCAGTTCCTGAAAGAGCCGCAACGCAGCTTGCGGCCACCGGTTATCCCGGCCTCACCCGCACTTGTTGGAGCGCGGCTGAAATTAGGGTACTGAGTGTTAGATGCCCTATGGCGTGACTTCCAGATGCGGCTGCATCTGCAGGTTGGATACTTTATTTTCGGCAGCGTTGGATAGTATCGCTCTGGCGTGCGCGATTACCATTGCACAGTCTGGCTCGATGGCGGCCACTGCCGCCGCCGTCCAAGATGGGACGCGCCGGGCAGCGTCGGCGTTGGGATGCGCGTCTTGCTTGCGGTGATGCCGTGGCCATCGGCCTGGACCCATGTGCGCCAGCATCGGTCAGGCCTGTACGATTCCCGTCGAGGGGCTCGCGTGCCCTGTCACAACACCGCTACCAGGTACCCTCATCCGGCCCTATACAAGTATGCAAACCGCCGCCGCGCCACACCCGCAAACCAACCCTCAGGGAACCCCCTGCGGCATTCGCGTCGGCGTGCTGGGATTCCGCTGTTCGGGGCCTGAGTTCGTTGGTTAGTTTGCATGACGAGCCTGTTTGGCTGGAAAGGATCCGCCGTGCAATGCTGCGGGGCAATGTCGGTGCCGCTGAAACGATGCTGGTTCAAGCGCTCAACGACTTTCCGGACTCGTCGGAGCTGCGGCGCATCCAGGCACACCTGCTGCTGCAGGCTGGACGCAGCGCTGAGGGGATCACCGCATTGCGCGCCTTGCTGGACAAGGATCCCGGCGATGCTGCCTCGGCTTTCATCTTGGCACGCGTGCTGATCGGGCAAAGCCGAACCGCTGCGGCTGCACAGACCATGCTGGCCTGCTTTGCGAATGAGGTAAACCGCAAGGATGCAGAGCTCGCCATCAGCGCGATCGAGTTGCTGGACGATGCGGGCCGCAAAGCCGATGCCGCCTCGATTGCGAGGGTCACGATTGCGGCCAACCCAAGTGATACGCGCCTGCACGCCTATGCCGGCATGTTGCTGGCTCAGCGGGGCGAATTTGAACCGGCGCGAGGGCACTACCTGACGGCGTTGGAACGCGATGAGCGGGCGTGGGAATGGCATGTGCCGATTGGGTTGTCAGCCACATACCGCTACGTGGAGTTGGCGCATCCGGATGTGGCGATGTTCGAGGCCGGTCTCACGCGTCCGGGCTTGTCAGAGCTTGCACGCGCCGAATTGCATTTTGCAATCGCCAAGGTGCACGACGACGTCGGTCGGTACTCCGTGGCCGCAACCCACCTGCGGCCAGGCAACGCGATGTACCACCGGCTTTCGCCATGGCCACACAAGTCGTGGCGGTGCGCCATCGAGGCCAAGCTCGCGAGTGCGCCTTCCGGCGCTGCGACGCCGGCGACACCCGGCTTCGTACCTGTATTTATCGTCGGGATGCCACGCACCGGCACGACGCTGCTGGCCACGCATTTGGCGCGAGACCCAGCGGTCTGCAATCGTGGCGAGCCGACCTGGCTCGCGCAACTTGCGCAGCGCTTCGAACCTGGCGGCGCGGCCAACCCGGCGACGCTGCAGGCGGCGGCCGGCGAGTACGCGCGGTGGTCGCGCCAGGACGATGCCGACCACTGTCGCTGGTTCATCGACAAGCAACCGTTGAACTTTCGCTTCGTCGACCTTGCATTGGCGATGTTCCCGGATGCCAGGATTCTCCATTGCGTGCGCAGTGCACGCGACACGGCTTTGTCCCTCTGGATGCAGTGCTTCCTCGGTGGTGCCCAAGGCTACAGTTACGATTTCGATGAGATCCAGCGGGTCATGCGTGATGAAAGCCGACTCATGGCCCACTGGCAGCGGCTTTATCCCGATGCGATTCGGGTCGTTCGCTACGAGGATCTGGTATCGAACCCGCGTGGCGTCCTTGCCGGGATTGCGGGCTGGCTCGGCTTGTCGGCGTGGCCGCCGGACGCATCACCGTCAGAGCCTGCATCAAGCATCAGTACGGCAAGCCTGTGGCAGGCGCGGCAACCGGTGTACATGCATGCAATCGGGCGTTGGCGCCGCTACGCGGAATGGGTTCCCGAACTGCTGCGATTTTCGGAATGACAGCGAGATGGATTCCTCTCGTCGGCGACGTCCCCACCGCATGCGGCCCGAACCCTGCGACACCTACGCAAACCCACGCGCGCGTCTGCCTGGTCGTCGGTGACGATTGAGCCGCGCGTGCTGATGCGCGGCGAACGGCAGGTCGGGTCGTACTCCGGTTTTGGAACGCCATCTCTCGGTATCGCCCGTTCGCGCTTGACCGGAACTTGCGGCTCAACCGCGGGACAGCTTGCAACGGGTGATTCCATTTTTACGTCAATACAAAGACCGCCACGCGTCCCGAACGAACAGAGAGCCTTGGGCACGGATTCACACGGACGAACGCGGACAATAAAAAACGAGGATCCGATGGACGTTCGGTTCTATCCGCTTTTTTCGCTTTGATCCGTGTCAGGCCGTGCCCTTGCTTGCTTCAACGACGTAGAAATGGAATGGGATGGTCTCGGCGGCTGTGCGTCATACCGCCATGACCCGCACGCCGCGATCGCGCAGGGTGTCGAGTGCTTCGCGGGGCGCGCTGGCGTCGGTGATGACGGTGTGCAGGTGTTCGACGGGCACGATGACCGAGAGGCTGCGTTGCCCGAGCTTGCTGGCGTCCAACACCGCCACGGTTTCGCGTGCGACCCGCACCATGAGTGCGTTGAGTGTTGCTTCTTCCGGATCGGGGGTGGTGACGCCGACCTGCAGGTCCAGCCCGTCCACGCCGAGGAAGAGTCGGTTGGCGGACAGTTTGGAGAGCGTCTGCTCGGCCTGCGGCCCGGTGAGTGAGTATGACGTCGGCCGCAGCATGCCCCCCAGCATCATCACGCGCACCCCGGGCAGCCCGGTGAGTTCCATCGCGATGTTGAGCGCGTTGGTGATCACGGTCAGTGCCTGCCACGGGCGTTGGCGGATGCAGCGCGCAATCTCCACCGTAGTCGATCCCGAATCGAGAATGATGGTTTCGCCGTCGTGGATCAGTTTTGCGGCAGCGGCACCGATGCGGCGTTTCTCGGCCAGGTGCCGGGTTTCCTTGATGGTCAATGGCGTATCGGCGCGGGCAACGGCCGCGGGCAGGGCGCCGCCGTGGGATCGGGTGATGGCCCCGACGCGTGCAAGCGCCTCGAGGTCACCGCGAATGGTTACGGCGGAAACGTTGAAGTGCTTGGTCAGCTCGCCGACGGTCGCGCGGCCATCCTGATCCACCTGATCGACGATGTGGCGGCGGCGTTCTTCGACCAACAACCGCTCGGGAACGGTTTGATCCGGCTTCTTCATGCCATGCTTCTCTGTCGGTACGTCGGGTTGCGCTGGTCAATCATGTAGCTGATCGTATCGGAACGCTCCGATCGACAGACACGGCGGCGGCTCCGGCCCGACGATCGAGGTTCGCGTGCTGAAGATGGTGATCGTCGATCACCGACCAGATGGTGGATGCCCGTGCCCCGCAGCATACGGTCAACGGTCGCATGGCCGCTATTGGGCACAGTTAGCGGGCGTGTGCCTGCAAGATGGTGTGAACCCGCCGCGTCAACGCGACGGCCCGGTCGAACGGACGCAACCACATGTTGCGGCCGAACATGACCCCGGTAGCACCGGCATCCATGTATTGCGTGACCTTGCGCAGCACCGCGTCGTCGTCATCGTCTTTCTCTCCACCCGAGAACAACACCATGGTGAGTCCCGCCGAGCGCACGACCCGACGCGTGCGCGTGGCGGCGTCCTCCACGAGGTTGTCGTAGGGAGGCGGCACGTGTTCGCGCTGATCGTTGGGCTCGTGCAGCTTGACGATGTCGGCGCCTACCTCCAGCGCAACGCGCGCAGCGTAATCCTGCGCGTACAGCGTGCCCTTGCCGCCGCGCGCGTCGACCGCCGCGCCGCGCGGATACGACCACAGCACCAGCGGCATGCCGTAGCGTTCGCACTCGCCGCGCACTTGCCCGAGCTGGCGCAATTCGTCGCGTTGGCGCGGTGATCCCACGTACAGCGTGTAGCCGACCGCGTCGGCGCCAAGGCGCACCGCGTCCTCGACCGACGCGAACAGTGGCGAGGTGGCCTCGGCGTCGTCGGGAATGTTGGTTTTGCCATTGAGTTTCAGGATCAGCGGAACGCGGCCGGCGTGCCGATCGAGATATTTCTCGGCGAGGCCGATCCCGACTGCAATGGCGGAGAACCCGCCCGCCTCGGCGAGCTCGAACTGGTAGGCGGGATCGGCGGCTGGCGGGTGCGGGAAGAAGTCGGTCGGCCCGTGCTCCAGCCCCTGGTCCAGCGGCAAGACCATCAGGGTTCCGTGCCCGGGCCCATGGCCGTAAAGCATGCGATAGAGGCGTGCCCGCTTGCCGGGAGACAGAGGCAGGCTGTCCAGAACCGGTGGAGCATACGAAGACACTTGCTGTGCGGCGCTCATTTCGGATTGGCTTCCCTTATCTTTCGTACGGTTTCGTTTGTTGTTATACTCCGAAATATGACAGCAATTGTCAAACCGTTTGAAGTCCCTCAATCGCTGCGCGAGTTGCGCGAGCTGCCTGCGGCGGCGCTCGCCACGCTGGGTTGTACCCATACGCTGCGGGAGATTTTGCAACAACCGCGGACTTGGCGCGAAACGACCGCGCGTCTGGGTGGAGTCGAATTCCAAAAGCTCTTGGCCGAAAGCCGGGAATCGGCCCCCTCGCATATCGTCCTGACGGGTTCGGGGAGTTCGCTGTACGCGTGCGAATGCCTGGCACCTGTGCTGCAGGCCGGGCTCGGTATTCCGTGCCGCGCGGTAGCGGCGGGCACCTTGTTGACCGACCCGTGCGGCAACTTGCCGCGAGGTGCCGGGCTGTTGGTATCGATCGCGCGCTCCGGCAACAGTCCAGAGAGCAGCGCGGTGGTGGACGCCGTTCTGACGGCCTTGCCGGCATACCGTCACCTGACGATTACCTGCAATGCCGAGGGGCAATTGGCAACTCGTTATGCCGGCGAGCCGCGCATGCGCGTGTTGCTGTTGGATTCGGCCACCAATGATCGCAGTTTGGTCATGACCAGCAGTTTCACCAACCTGGTGCTTGCCGGCAGCGGCTTGCTGCCAGGCCTGTCGGCGGCTGCCGCCGATGTCGCCGATGGGTTGTTCGTACGTTTCGGTGATGCGCTGGCCGAGTGGGGTTCACGCGATTTTGGGGCGGCGGTTTACCTCGGCAGCGGTGCTTCGTTTGGCGCCGCGCGCGAAGCGGCATTGAAGATGCTGGAGATGTCCGGCGGGCAGATCCGGGTGATGGCGGAGTCCAGCCTGGGCTTCCGCCACGGCCCCATGGCCTGGCTCAATCGTCCCTCATTGCTGGTTTCGTTCCTGTCCGGTGATGCGCGCGTGCGCGCGTACGAAATGGACTTGCTGCGCGAGCTTTCACAAAAGCGCTTGGGCAGCCTGAGGATCGTGGTCGGCGAAGACTTGCCGAGCGACTTTGTGGGTGCCGCCGGACTGGCCGTCAATTTGCCCGGTATCTATCAGTTGCTGCCGATCCAGCAGGCCATGATCCACGCCGTGGTTGGCCAGCTGCTGGCCCTGTTTCGCTGTCTGGGCCTGGGTCAGCGGCCAGATGCCCCATCGCAAGGCGTGTTGTCACGCGTGGTCGCGCCGTTCGAGATTTACCGCGAATCCGCTGCGTGAGCGCCGGATGGTTGGTGTTCGCGGCTGGCAGATTCGATGAGGTGAGATTCGGCGAGGTATGTGTGCGGCAGCGGGAGGGCGTGGCGTGATTACCGTCGTGGGTTTCAACACCGCCATTGATCGTCGTGTCGATCTGGGTGCCTTGCAACCCGGCAGGGTGCAACGTGCGGTTGCCGCGGAGGCACGCCCCGGCGGCAAGGGTTTGCACGTGGCGGAAACCGTGGCGGCGTTGGGTGAACCGGTGACTCTGGTGGGATTGACCGACGCCGCGCATGCCGATGCGCTGCGGAACCGCTTGCATACGCGCGGCGTCGAATGGCGCCCGGTACACACCGCGCGGCCGTTGCGCCAGTGCCTCGCCATCCACGAGGCGGATGGGCGCGTTACCGAGATCCTGGAGCCCGGAGCGACGCTGGATTCGGCCATCCGCGAAGCATTGCTGGGCGCCGTGCGCAGTGCGCTCGATGAATCAAACGTGCTGGTATTTTCCGGCAGCCTGCCGCGCGGATTTGCATCCGATACCTATGCAGGCCTGATCCGTGAGGCGAGTGCGCGCGGCGTGCGGTGCCTGCTCGATGCCAGTGGAGAGGCCTTGCGCGAAGGCATCGTTGCGAGGCCGTGGCTGGTCAAACCGAACGTCGATGAAGCTGCGTCCTTGCTCGGTCGCCGCGTGGACAGCATGGACGACGCGGTCGACTGTGCGCGCGAGCTCCATCGCCACGGAGTTGCGCGCGCAGTCGTCACCTTGGGCGCAGCGGGCGCGGTGGGTTTCGATGGCGAGGGCCTGTGGCGCGCGACCTCCGCGCCGGCGGAGGTACGCAACAGCGTGGGATCGGGCGATTGCTTCCTCGCCGGCTTGGCGGTGGGCGCGGTGCGCGATGAATCAATCGACGTCGCGTTGCGGCGCGCGGTCGCGTGCGGCGCTGCCAATGCGGAGAGTGCCGACACCGGTTGTGTGTCGCTCGATCGGGTGGCCGCTTGGCTGCCGCGCGTCAGGGTCGAAGCGGTGCCGGCCGGGATTGGGTCGAGGCTACATCCGTAGGCACGGGGAAATCGATCGGTACTTGACAGCACCGGCTGTGCGGTGAAAGATGACGACAATCGAAAGCGTACGAATGTATACGTAACATAGCGCAAGATGTCGGTTGGGATGATTTTCTTTCAAGGCAGTGCTGGTAGTTGGCCACGGCCCGATGGAAGTGGCTCGCGCGTATCGGCTTTGGAGGCGGATTGCTGAGTGGCTGCCAAGCGCGATGGTCCACGGAACCACTGTCGAGAATTGCCGGAGGGGCGAATGAAAATGAATCGTAAGGAATTGTCGGACGCGGTTCGCCGCGCGCTCGTGCTGGGGGTTGCGGCCACCGCCGGCCTGGCCGGAACCGCGTTGGCGCAAACCGACACCGCGGCGCAGGCCGGTCAGAACAATCCGGCCACGCAAACCCAGACCCTGCAGACCATCGTCGTCACGGGATCGCATATTTCGCGCGCCGAACTTGAAACCTCGAATCCGGTGACGGTCGTCACGGCCGAGCAGATTGCGAAAACGGGTAAGCTCACGCTTGGCAGCATCATCCAGCAGCTGCCGCAGATCACAGGGTCGGCGCACACACCGAACCTCGATTTTGGCGGCAATACCGGTGCAACATTCATCGGCCTGCGTGGTCTCGGCGCCAACCGCACGTTGGTGTTGATCGATGGCCAGCGCGTCCAGGGCGAGACCAACCAGAACATCGATGGTGCGGTGGATCTGGATTCGATCCCTTCCGCGGCGGTTGAACGCATCGAAGTGCTGACCGATGGCGCTTCCGCGATTTATGGCTCCGACGCCATCGGTGGTGTCATCAACATCATCCTCAAGTCGAAGTACGAAGGCGAGCAATTTTCGGCGAACTACGGGATATCCTCGCGCGGCGATGGCGAGACCATGGGGGCGAACTTCCTGTTTGGGCACACGTTCGACAAGGGCAGCATCATCGGCGCAGTGAGCTATAACAAGTTTGAGCCGGTGGCCGGCGCGAAACGCAAGTTCTCGCGCGACATGCTGTCGCTCACGACAACCTCGGGCGGTGCCATGAAGCAGGTGCTGGGTGGCAATACTGTGGCGGGACCCTTGTTGAACGTGGCGGTGCCGCCGGGCCTGACCACGGCGTTTGGTTGCGACAGCCCCGATCTCGGTTTGGCGTTGAAGAACTCTTCATGGAAGGCCGGGACCAGCCCGACGACTTCCAGCGATTACCGGTGCTTTCAGAACACCGACAACTACAACATGAACGCGGTCCTTGACCTGGTGACGCCCCAAGTGCGCAAGAACGCCTACCTCAAGGGGACGTTCAATCTCACCGATCACATCAGCGCGTTCGTGACGGTGATACACAACCGCACCCAGTCATCGGCCAATGTGCCGCCGACATCGTTCGCCACCTGGACGACGCCGGGCGTCGCCATATCGGCGGACAGTTACTACAACCCATTCGGCGAGGACTTCTCCACCAGCGGTTCGGCCCAGTACAGCGTCATGTTCCATCCGCTTGGCATCGTCGTTGATCAGGGCACGACCACCGTCGATTACCTCATGGGCGGATTGAAGGGCGACCTTCAGTTCATCGGGCACGACTGGAAATGGGATGTCGGGGTCAATTATTCGCACATCTCGCTGGTGGTGCAGGAGATGAACCTCGTCAACAACCAGAAGCTCGCCGAGGGCGCCGGGCCATCGTTCATGAACTCGAGCGGGGTCGTGCAGTGCGGCTCCGCGAGCGATCCCATCCCGCTTTCCAAGTGCACGCCCTGGGATCCGTTCAATACCAACGCACCGTCGACGCTGGCCATGCTCCAGGATCCGACGATGGCAGGATTGACCGCACGCAACAACGTATTCTCGCTGTCGCGGATGTATTACGCCGACGCGAGTGGCGGCATTCTGGATTTGCCCGCAGGCACTGCCGAGCTGGCGGTCGGCGCGTCGTACCGCAAGATCTATCAAGGTGGTCACAACGACACGGGGCTCCTGATCGATCCCGATACCGGCACCTGCGCCATTGGCAGTTCGTGCACCGGCCCCGCGGTGCATGGTGGGTACAACGTGAAGGAAGTCTACGCCGAGTTGTTTACGCCGCTGCTGAAGGATCTGCCGTTCGTGCATTCATTGAACATCACGCTCGGCGATCGTTATTCCAGGTACAGCGATTTCGGCAGCACCAGCAACTGGAAAATCGGTCTGGAATACCGACCGATCCAGGATTTGCTGTTGCGCGGAACGATTTCCACCGTGTTCCGGGCACCGACCGTGCAGGATGTGTTCCTCAATCCGTTCGTGAATGGCAATGCGCTGAACGCCGATCCGTGCCAATTCACCGCGCCCAGCCCGACCGCCCCGAACCCCAATGCCGCCAACCCCGCGTGCATGGGTGTGCCGGCGCAGGGAACCTTCATCAACGATGCGGTGCGTGACCACACGGGCGTGAATGCATTGACGTCAGGCTCGAAGTTTGCGAATTTCGATCTGAAACCCGAGACCGGCAAGTCGTTCGACTTTGGTGCGGTGTACTCGCCCTCGTTCGTACCGGGCCTTTCCGTCACGGTGGACTACTGGCGGATCTACCTGGCGAACCTGATCAATGCATCGACCCCCCAAACCGAGCTCAGCTTGTGCTTCCTGGGCGACAATCAGTTTTGCCCGCTGATCCACCGCGTCCAATCCGGCCTGTCGGCGGGCCAGATCGTCAACGTGCTGACCCCGGTGGTGAATCTCGGCCGGCTGGACGTCAAGGGCGTCGATTTTTCGCTCAAGTATCGCCTGCCTGCGAACCGCTGGGGTCAATTTGGTGTGGCGGTCAACGGCACCTACATGACCCAGTTCAAGGCGCAGACGGCGCCCGGTGATCCGTCCAACGTGGTTTCGAACGGCGCGGGTCTGATGGCGGTGGGCGGGACGCCCATCGGCTCGGCGTGTCCGAACGAAATCGTGAACGGCTCGTGCTACTTTCCACGGCTGCGCGGACAGGTGGCGCTGGACTGGAGTCGTGGCAACTGGAGCGCGCAGTGGCGGACGCAATATATGGGCAGGTTCAGGATTTCGGGAGATACCGGGAACCAGGAAGGTGTCGATCGTTACGGAGCCTCGCTGTACCACGACGTGACCGTCGGCTATGACATCAGTGCGATCAAGACCCATATCAACGTCGGCGTCAACAATGTGTTCGACAAGCAGCCGCCGATCCTGTTCATGAACAGGGTTCCGGAGCTCAACATCGACAGCAACGACTTTGACGTGTTGGGGCGCTTCTACTGGGCCAGCGTCAAGGTGAGTTTTTGACAGGCGTGCGGCAGGTGCCGCATGGCGTGAACGCGGATGGGCGCGGGCCGCGAGGTTTTCCGCGCCAATCCGCGTTTCCGTGCCGCCAGTCCGGAGGTGATCCGTCGTGTTCCTTGGCGTAGATGGCGGCGGCACCAAGACCGAGTTCTGCCTGATCGATGCCCAAGGTACGGTCGTGGTCGCGCTGACGACGGACGGTTGTTCCTACCTTGCCGTGGGTTTCGATGGGCTGGCGCGCGTTCTCGAACATGGCGTGCGCGAGGTATGCGGCAAGGCGCGCGTCGCCGTCGATGCCATCGACTACGCTTTCTTTGGCCTGCCGAGCTACGG
>JBOHYW010000106.1:0-12444 GCA_050738155.1 Rhodanobacteraceae bacterium | reverse complement strand
GCGAGCCGCGCAGGGCGGACCTTGCGGGTCGAACATTGGCCGCAAGGCTTGCGTTCGCTGGCGGCGGTTTGCGATGCCGAGGCGCTGCTCGATCCGCCGGCCACGAGGGCCTGAAGGCCGCATCTAATTCACGCACGCCGCCCAAGCAGGTTGGACTGTGCTCTGCGAAGCCCGACGCAATACGTGGACGATGTTGGGCTTCCGACGATCAAGCCGACGTCAGCCCAACCTACACTTCTTTCATCCGCGAAGGACGCCAAGCACGCGAAGAGAAACTCGATCAGCTTTTCTTTGCGTTCATTTGCGTTCTTTGCGGACAAATTGCTTTTGTTGCAAGAAGCAGGTTGGGCAGAGCACCCGCAAAGCCCAGTGCATTGCGTGGGCGATGTTGGGCTTCCGCCGATAAAGCCGGCGTCAGCCCAAGCTACGCTTGCTCGACCCGTTGGTCGCGCGACGACAACCTGAGCCAGGTTTCAGACGCTCGAACCCGCTGGCGGCGGATTGGTGCTGCCGGCCGGAGCCGGCAACGCAATGGTGGCGGCGGGCGCAGGCAACCCTGCACTGCTGGTCGCGGGCGGGTTCACCGAGCCTGCTGGTGCCGGCAGTGCGCCGCTGTTGCTGCCATGGGTTTTTTCGTATTGCTGCTGTTGCTGCAGCAACTCGTCGATGTTTTGATCGTCCTGTTCGCTCGGGCTGGTGCCCTGTAATTGCTCGATCGCCGACAGCGGCGGATTGCCGTAGTAAATCTGGTACAGACGATGCTGGCGATAGGCATCGCGCATGAACGCGTAGGGGTCGTAGGACGAATCCAGGATCGGATCGAGTGGCAGCGCACTGGCGCGCAGGGTCACGAGGTACGCCACCGATGGCAGGTACTGCGCGTGCCATTTCAGGTCGTACTCGCGCGCGTACCAACCCATCGGATCGAAATAGCTGTCCACCGGCAGTCGCCACACGTCGCGCAAGGTGCTCGGACCGATGAAAGGCAGCACCAGGTACGGCCCCTCCGGCACGCCCCAGTGCGCCAGCGTCACGCCGAAGTCGGTGGGATGTGCGGGCAGCTCCATTTCGCTGGCCGGGTCGAAAATGCCGAGAAACCCGACCGTGCTGTTGATGATGAAACGCCCGGTGGATTGCAGCGCCGGTCCCGGGCGGCCCTGCAACATTTCATTGATGATGGTGATCGGCGTACGCAGGTTGGCGAAGAAGTGGCTGATCAGCACGCGTTCCTTGGGGCCGGTGACCTTGACGTAGGCCTTGGCGACCGGCCGGATCGCTACCTTGTCCGCGAACTGGTTGAACGCGAACATCTTGCGGTTGAAGGGTTGCAGCGGATCGTCGGTACGTGGCGGCGCCACCGCACACGCCGACAGTGCGGCGACCAGGCCGGCGACGACCAGGCTTTGCGCGATTCGGGAACGGCGGGTGCTTGGCATGCGTCGTGAATGCGGGCGGTGGGCTTGGGTTACAAGCGCGCAATTATAGAACGCACCGGTCCAAAAATAGGACGAGCAGAAAATATCGCGGCAGGTTGTGTTCAGGCGTGATGTGGCGCGTCAACCCATGAAAACATGCTCGGCATCGACAAATGCCAAGTCGCTGGTACAATCTGGAAGTTTGCAACATCACCGGAAACATACATGGCACGCATCACCGTGGAAGACTGCCTGAAGGTAGTCGACAACCGTTTTGAACTGGTCCTGATGGCCACCCGTCGCGCGCGTCAACTCGAGAACGGCGTCGAGCCGACCATCGATGCCGAGAACGACAAGCCGACCGTGTTGGCCCTGCGCGAAATCGCCGACCACACCGTCGACATGCCGACCATCGATGAAATCGACCGCGTCGAGCGCGAGCGCCGCGACCGCGAAGCCATGGAATGGGCAGCGGCCGAAGTCGACGAAGACATGGCCAAGGGCCTCGACGAGGCCTGACCGCACGCTTCGGTTCGGTTTTCGTCATTCCGGGCGCATGACCTCCCTTTGTTTCGGTGTAGGGCGGATCAAGGCGCGTTGCGCCGGATCCGCCGCTCACGCGGCTTGATCCGGCCTACCTTGGTGCCCGTCGGACGCGCATCGGCGCGAACCCATGCGCCAACGCAAACAAACCCGCCGCCGGAACCCGCGCGATATTGACTCGAGCGCCCGGCATGTCTAGCTTGCGGAGATGCGCAAGCGCAAAGCGAAACCGAAAACAAACCCGGCAGCAGTGGCGAATGCCGCCGTGGGCGTGGCCGCCGGAGCCAGTGGCATCGATGCACTGGCCACGCAATTGCAGACTTACCTTGCGCCAGAGCAGATCGAGCGCGTGCGCGGTGCTTACGCGGTGGGCGCACGCGCGCACGCCAGCCAGAAACGCAAGAGCGGCGAGCCGTACATTACCCATCCGCTTGCGGTAGCGGGAATCCTCGCCGGGCTGCACCTGGACGCCGAAACCATCATCGCGGCGATCCTGCACGACACGCTCGAAGACACCGGCCTGACGCGGGTGCAACTGGAGACCGGGTTCGGCGAGATCGTCACCGAGCTGGTCGATGGTGTCACCAAGCTGGAACGCGTGGATTTCGCAAGCCGCTTCGAAGCCGATGCGGAAAGTTTTCGCAAGATGCTGCTGGCGATGGCGCGCGACCTGCGCGTGATCCTGATCAAGCTCGCCGACCGCCTGCACAACATGCGCACCTTGTCGGCGATGGAGCCGGACGCGCGGCGGCGCATCGCGCGCGAGACGCTGGAAATCTACGCCCCGATCGCCGCTCGGCTCGGCATGAACGCGATCAAGGGCGAGCTGCAGGACTTGGGTTTCCGCAGCCTGTATCCCGACCGCTACAAGATCATCGCGTCGCGGATCAAGAACACCGTCGGTCACCGTCGCGAAGCCATGGCGAAGATCGAGCAGGCGCTGGCCGAACGGCTTGCCGCCGACGGCCTGCGGGTGCGCATCGTCAGTCGCATCAAGGCGCCATACAGCATCTGGTCGAAGATGCGCAGCGAGCGCAAGCCCTTTGAGCAGTTGATGGATGTATACGGATTCCGGGTGGTGACCGACACGGTCGCGCATAGCTATCAGGCGCTGGGATCGGTGCACTCGCTGTTCAAGCCGGTGGACGGGCGCTTCAAGGATTTCATCGCGATCCCGAAAGCCAACGGTTACCAGTCGCTGCATACCGTCTTGTTCGGACCATTCGGCGCACCGATCGAAATCCAGATTCGCACCGAAGACATGAATTCCGTCGCCGAACGCGGCGTGGCCGCGCATTGGTCGTACAAAACCGAGGCGTCGCCACCGAACAGTGCGCAATCGCGCGCGCGCGCATGGGTATCCGGCCTCGCCGACAGCCAGGCCGCGACGGCGTCGTCGCTCGAGTTTCTGGAAAACGTCAAGATCGACCTGTTCCCCGACGAGGTGTACCTGTTCACGCCGGCGGGCGACATCCATGCGTTGCCGAAGAACGCGACGGCACTGGACCTGGCCTATTCGGTGCATACCGACGTGGGGCAGCACGCGGTGGCCGCACGCATTGACGGCAAGCTCGCGCCGTTGCGGTCGCAACCGGTGTCGGGCCAGGCTGTCGAAATCATCACGGCGCCGTCCGCGGCGCCCAATCCGCAGTGGCTCGATTTCGCGGTCACCGGCAAGGCGCGCGCCGCGATACGCCAGTACCTGAAACACCTGCAGCACGAGGATGCGATCGACTTCGGCCATCGCATGCTGGAGAGCGCGTTGGATGCACGCGGTTCCAGCCTCGATACGATTCCGCCGGAAGTGCTCGACCAGTTTCTTGCCGAACACAACCTGCGGCGGCTGGAAGACCTGTTGTCGGATATCGCACTCGGCAACCGCATGCCCGATCAGGTTGCAACGAAACTGACCGCACCCGGCGGATCGGTGATCGAGGCGACCGTGGCGCACCGCTCCGAGAAGATCCGCATCAGCGGCGCCGAGCGCGGCATCCTGAGTTTCGGCAATTGCTGCCATCCGGTGCCCGGCGATGACATCGTGGGGTTCCTTTCGCCCGGCAAGGGCATCGTCGTGCACCGCACCGAATGTCCGAATGTGGCGGAGCTGTCGCGCCAACCGGAGCGCCGGGTCGAAATCGGCTGGGACCGCGAGGTGCAGGGCGACTATCGCGTCGAGCTGCGGGTGGAAGTCATCAACCGGCCGGGCGTGCTGGCCACGGTATCGGCGGCGATCGCGGCGGCGGATTCCAACATCGAGGACGTCAAGTACATTGAAAAAGGCATCCAGGCCGCCACCATGATGTTTTCGATCGAGGTCAAAAACCGCAAGCACCTGGCCGACGTGATCCGCCGCGTACGCAACACCAAGGTGGTGAACGGGGTGTATCGGTATCCATTGTGAGTTTTGGAGGTCGGACGATGGCCTTGCGCCCGTTGCTGGAGTTGTGCCTCGCGCGGTCACTGGATGGGCTATTTCCGACCCGCAAGGCGATGCGCGAGTTGCGTGCGCGCTGGGGCAAGCCCGGCGACAAGGATGGTTGGGGCGCCAGTGAATACTTCGATCTTGTTCGCGACGAAGATGCGTCGGCGCAGGTCGATGACAAGACTTGGGCCGACCTGGAATTCCCGGAGATCTTTTCCAGCATGAACTCGACGGTCACGCCGGTCGGCAGCCAGGTGCTGTTCCGGCAGATGCGCGAATACGTCCATGATGCGCAGGTGCTGGCGGACAGGTACGCGGCTTACGCACGCCTCCGGTCGAACAGCGCATTGCGGGAAGGCCTGCAGCGCAAGCTGCTGCCGCTGCGCGATGAGTCCAACGTTCGCATCGTCGATTTCGTTTTCGGGGAATTGCCGCCACCATTGCGGCGTCGGGGCCTGCTGACGTGGTGGGCGCTGGCCTCGCTGGGCGCACTCATTGTCGCTTCTGTATGGTCGTGGATGATCTGGGTCTGGCTGGCGATGGTGTGCGTCAATCTGATCGTGCTCGTTCGCGTGGGGTTGAGCGGTCGCGCGTTGCGCGACATGCAGACGCTGCAGGCTTGCCTGCGGCTCGTGAAAGTGGCGAACGATCTCGGCGCGATGCATGAACGCAATCCGGAGTTGCCGGGCTTGGCCAAACTGCATGCGGAAAGCCCGAATCGCGCGAAATTGAGCAAGGCATTGGGCTGGCTGCTGCTGTGGTCATCGTGGTCGAAGGTATTCCCGATCATGTTTGTGGTGACGCCCCTCAATGTCGTATTTCTGGTGGATCTGGTTTTACATGTGCGCGCCATGCAAAAGTTCGCCAGCCTGCGAAGCGGACTGGCCGCATCCTTCGAACTCGTGGGTGGAGTCGATGCGGCAATCGCCACCGCTTCGTGGCTGGTGTTTCGCCAGGACCACTGCAAGCCGGTTCTGGTTGATCGCGCGGTGCTGGACATCAAGGACGGATGCCACCCATTGCTCGACGGTGGCGTCGCCAATTCCATGCGGCTGGAAAGCCATTCTGCGCTGGTCACTGGATCGAACATGGCCGGCAAGACCACCTTCATCAAGATGCTTGGGGTCAATGTCTTGCTCGGACAGACGCTCGGGTTTTGCCTGGCATCCAGAGCTACCATTCCGCGCTCGCGGGTCATGGCTTCCATTCATGCCGATCATTCGGTTGCGTCCGGCAAAAGCCATTACTTTTCGGAAGTCGAGACGATCCGGTCGTTCCTGGCCCAGCAAGCCCAGGGTGGCTGCACGGTTTTCGTCATCGACGAACTCTTCAGCGGCACCAACACGGTGGAACGGGTGGCGATCGCGCGCGCGGTGCTGGAATCGCTTGGGCGGCGTTCGCTGGTGCTGGCCACCACCCACGACATCGAATTGCAGGCATTCCTCGGGCAGCACTACGACCTCTACCACTTCCAGGAAGACCCGGAGGTGGACGGCTTTTTCGATTACAAGTTGCGGGCCGGTCCCGCGACGGAGCGTAACGCCATCCGGTTGCTTGGCGAAATCGGTTTCCCGGACGCAATCATCGCGAATGCGATGACCTACGCGGAACAGGATCTGCGCGATGCAGCGCAAAACGCCGCGGGTGACGGCCCGAACGTTTCAAAGCGATCCGCCGGTTCCGCTTGAAGGTGGACAGTGATTCACGTGCGGCTCGGTCTCGGCGTACATGCCGCAGGGCCGCTACACTGACGGTTTTCCTCGACGCGAGTTGCCGCCATGCCACGCCAAGCCATCCATTCCGATTCCGCACCCAAGGCCATCGGCCCGTATTCCCAAGCCGTGCGCGCCGGCAATACCTTGTACTTGTCCGGCCAGACGCCGCTCGATCCGGCGACCGGCGCGATGGTCGAGGGCGGCATCGAGGAGCAGGCGACGCGCGTGTTCGAAAACCTGAAAGCGGTGTTGGGCGCGGCCGGCGCTTCATTCGACGACGTGGTGCGGGTTGCGATCTACATGACCGACCTCGGCAACTTCGGCGCGGTCAACGAAGTGATGAAGCGCTATTTCAGCGAGCCGTATCCTGCACGTTCGACCATTGGCGTGGCCGCGCTGCCCAAGAGCGCAGCGGTCGAGGTGGACGTGATCGCTGTCACCGGCGCCTCCGCATAACGGGTGTTCGCCCGCTAATCTTTTGCGGGTGACAACGCCAGCCGCCAAGCGCACCGATCCTTCCGCCGATCCCGGCCTTGCCCCGGTGACGAAGCTGCCCGGCGTCGGGCCGGCGCTGGCGGAAGCCCTGCACAAGCTCGGTGTCGAGCGCGTGCAGGATTTGTGGTTTCACCTGCCGCTGCGTTACGAAGACCGTACCCGGATCACGCCGATCCGCGATCTGGTTGCTGGAGAATCAGCGCAGGTGGAGGGCCAAGTCGAAGCGGTCGAAACCGGGTTTCGTTACCGCCCGCAGTTGCGTGTCGCGGTCAGTGATGCGTCGCGCGAAACACTGGTGCTGCGATTTTTCCATTTCCGCAGGCAGCAAACCGAGCAACTCAAGCCGGGTACGCGCATGCGTTGTTTCGGGACGCTTCGGCACGGCCAGTACGGGCTGGAGATGGTGCATCCGCAATATCGGGTGTTGCGCGGAGAGGCTCCGGTCGAGGAAACCCTGACGCCGGTCTATCCGATCACCGCGGGTCTCGGCCAGCAGCGTCTGCGCGACGTGATCGGACGGGCACTGGCGATGTTGCCGGAGGCGCATGTGTTGGAGTTGATCCCCAGCGAACTGCTGGAACCACTCGGCCTGATGCCGTTGCGCGAGGCGCTGCTGATTGCGCATCGACCACCGCCGGACGCCGATCTTGCCGCGCTGCTGGCTGGCACGCACCCGGCGCAGCAACGCTTGGCGTTCGAAGAATTGCTGGCCCATCACCTGAGCCTGAAACGTTTGCGTGCGCGGGTGCGTCGGCGACGCGCGCCGGTGTTGCCGAAAGACCCGGCGTTGCAGCAGCGTTTTCTCGACGTGCTGCCGTTCAAGCTCACCGGTGCACAGCAACGCGTTGCGGAAGAGGTCGGGGGCGATCTCGGCAAGCGCGCGCCGATGCTGCGGCTGGTGCAGGGCGATGTGGGTTCCGGCAAGACGGTGGTTGCGGCGTTGGCGGCGTTGCGCGCGATCGCGAATGGCCGGCAAACCGCATTGATGGCGCCGACCGAGCTGCTGGCCGAACAGCACTTGCGCAGTTTCCGCGAATGGCTGGAGCCACTCGGCGTCGAGGTCGTGTGGCTGGCCGGCAAGGTGACCGGTCGCGCGCGCGCCAAGGCATTGGAACGACTCGCCGCGGGCGCACCGGTCGCGGTCGGTACCCACGCATTGATGCAGGAGGGCGTCGACTTTTTGCGGCTGGGGCTCGCGATCGTGGACGAACAGCACCGTTTCGGCGTGCAGCAACGTATGGCCCTGCGCGACAAGGGCTCAGGCAACGGCGAGGCGCCGCACCAACTGGTGCTCACGGCAACGCCGATCCCGCGCACGCTGGCGATGAGCGCCTATGCCGATCTCGATGTTTCGACGCTGGACGAACTGCCGCCGGGACGCACGCCGGTGCGCACCGTCGCGATCGCCAACACCCGCCGCGATGAAGTCATCGAGCGCATTCGCGCCGCGTGTGCCGAGGGTCGTCAGGTGTATTGGGTGTGCACGCTTATCGAAGAAGAGCTTGGTGGAGAGTCCGCACAGGGACGTGCGGGTTTTGGCGGAGGGACCCGCGAGAGAACGCTGCAGGCGCAGGCTGCCGAGGTTGCGTATGCGCAGTTGTGCAAGGCGTTGCCGAAGTGCCGTGTCGGGCTCGTGCATGGACGCATGAAGCCGAAAGATAAACAGGCCACGATGGACGCGTTCAAGGCCGGCGACATCGCGCTGCTGGTCGCAACCACGGTGATCGAGGTCGGCGTGGACGTGCCCAACGCCAGCCTGATGGTGATCGAGAACGCCGAGCGACTGGGGTTGGCACAATTGCACCAGTTGCGCGGCCGGGTCGGCCGCGGCGCCATCGCGTCCACCTGCGTGTTGCTGTATCAACCGCCGCTTTCAGGGCTGGCGAAGCAACGGCTCGAAACCCTGCGACAAACCAACGATGGTTTCGTGATCGCGGAAAAGGATCTGCGCCTGCGCGGTCCCGGCGAATTGCTCGGCATCCGCCAGACCGGCGAGATGGGGTTCCGGGTCGCCGACATCGTGCGTGACGCTGCGTTGATGCCGGCGGTGCAACGGGTGGGTACGACCATGCTGCGCTCCCATCCTGCGCTGGCGCGACGGTTGACGGTTCGCTGGATCGGTGCCGCGGCGCGGTTTGCCGAGGCCTGAGCATGGGCGGCAGTCGGGCGTTCAACCGCGCCGAACCCGAGCGCGCGCTGCAAGGTTTTTGTGTCCGACGATTCGCTGAAGTATCCGGGGTTCTTCTGATAAAAGGGGCGAAGGTCGTGCCGAATACCGCTGTCGATACCGATGTGCTGATCGTGGGGGCGGGCCCGGTCGGCCTGTTTCTCGCCAACGAATGCGCGCGTCGTCGGCTGCGCTGGCGGATTGTCGAAGCGCACGCGTGGCAGTCCGAACATTCCAAGGCACTCGCGATTTTTTCGCGGACGCTCGAAATCTTTGATATGGCCGGTATCGTCGATCCGTTCCTGGGACTGGCCAATCGCGTCACCTCGATCCGGCTGACGACGCGCGCACGCACGCTGGCGTGCATGCCGTTCGCGCCGGACAACAGCGTATATCCGTTCGTGGCGATGGTCCCGCAGGACGTGACCGAGCGTTTGCTGGTGGAAGCCCTCGCCCGCAAGGGTGGTGCGGTGGAGTACCAGACATCGTTGGTGGCAGCCGTCCAGCACGATGATCGCGTGGATGTGACGTTGCAGCGAAACGGCGCGCAGGAAACGGTTTCCGCGGCTTTCGTGGTGGGCTGCGATGGCGCACACAGCGCGATACGGCGGTTGCTGGACCTGCCGTTCGAAGGCGGGGAATACAAGGCCCGCTTCATGCTGGCCGACATCGAAACCAACGACGCTTTTCCGGCCGCGGAGATGCAGTTGTGCCCCAACAGCGACGGACCGCTTGCGATTTTTCCGATGAGCGCATCGCGTCGCCGCATCGTTGCGATGATCCAGAATCCAGAAGGCGATGCGCCCTCGCTGGAACTGGTGCGAAGCTTGCTCGCCGAGCGCGTGCCCGCCGGATTCGAGGCGCTGTCGCTGCACTGGAGCAGTTATTTCCACATCCATCACCGGCACGTTGCGCGGCTGCAGGCGGGACGCATGTTCGTCGCCGGCGACGCCGCGCATATCCACAGCCCGTTCGGTGGCCAAGGCATGAATACCGGCTTGCAGGATGTGTGGAACCTCGTCTGGAAACTCGATCTCGCCCTGCGCGGACACGGCAACGAAACCCTGCTGGAAAGTTACAGTGCCGAGCGGGTTCCGGTGATCAAGGGGGTCATCGAGACCACCGATCACCTGACCCGCGCGATGGGCACGCCAAATCGCTTCGCCGAGGCTTTGCGCGATGCGGTGATCCCGATGGTGTCGCGTCTTGCGCCATTCCAGCATGCTTTCGTGCAAAGGCTGTCGGAGCTGGGCATCGCCTATCGCGGCAGTCCCATCGTCGAAGGCGCCGGAAAGCGCTACATCGACGATTCGATGCGTGGCGGTTCGGGCATTTGCAGTCGTTATCTTCTTCTGCTCGACAAGAATGCGGCGGCAGCGGTCAAGGATGCCGCGCAAAAGCTCGCCGATTCGCTTGCCGCGCTGGTTGAACTGCGGTTGACGGAACACGCGGGCATCATGCTGGTACGGCCTGACGGATACACTGCCTTCGAAGGTGCCAGCGACGGCGGTGCGGCGTTGGCGTCCGTGAAATCGCTGCTGGAACTGCAGAAAGCCGCATGACGGCCCGATGACTGGACGCGCGGTTGCACCCGGCTCAAAACACGGGCTGAAGACCAGGACAAAGAACCATGCCGCGTTACCTTGTACTGACAATGCGCTTGTCGGAATTCGATCCGTCCAGGATCCCCGATCATTACGCCTTCCTCGATCGGCTACGGCAACAGAATCGCATCGAACTGGCCGGGCCTTTCACCGACCATTCTGGCGGGGCCTACCTGCTCGATGCCGGAGACATGGCCGAGGCCACCGCGCTCGCGTACGAGGATCCGTTGCATACCAACGGTTCTTCGCGAATCATCGTCCACGAGTGGCAGGCCCATTGATGGAGGACGGTCGTGGCGGCCTGGTTTCGCCGGTCGGTGCCGCTTGCCCGCAAAGCCGGTACCGGGTTACAATTCCGCCCTTGCCTTGATGCATCGATTGCAGACGGACCCTCAATGAAAGCCGAAATCCACCCCGAATACCGCCCGGTGGTGTTCCAGGACGCCGCCTCCGACTTCGCGTTCCTGACCCGTTCCACGATCCACAGCGACGAAACCGTCAAGTGGGAAGATGGCAACGAGTACCCGGTCATCAAGGTCGACATTTCCTCGGCCTCGCACCCGTTCTACACCGGCAAGCAGAAGGTGCTGGACGCGGGCGGCCGCATCGACAAGTTCAAACGCCGCTACACGGCTGGGAAAAAATAGCAGGGCACCTTCACGGACTCCCGCTGGCGGGGTCGTCGTACGCTTGATTCCGACGCCTTCCACACGCACATGTGGAGGGCGTTTTTGCGTGCGTCGGTGCCATACGTGCTCGATCCGCGTCGACGGCGCACCTGCGTATGCGGGCGTACCGTGCGATAATTGTCCGATTGCATTGCGCGGCTGCATGTTCGCCGCGACGTATTGAAGGAGTCCTCCCGTGCCCAGCAACAACGTTAGTCTGACCGTCGCCGATAAATCCGTTTCCCTGCCATTGGCGGAGGGCAGCCTGGGACCGAGCTGCATCGACATTTCGTCGTTGTATCGCGAGACAGGCCACTTCACGTTCGACCCCGGTTTTGGCGCCACCGCATCGTCCAAGAGCGCGATCACCTTCATCGACGGCGAGAAGGGCGTGCTGCTTTATCGCGGCTATCCGATCGAACAGCTTGCCGAAAAGTCCAGCTTCCTCGAAGTGGCGTACCTGCTGCTGGAAGGCGAACTGCCGACCGCGGCTGAAAAGGCACACTTCGAGGATGCCGTCACACATCACACGATGATGCACGAGTCGCTCAAGAAATTCCTGCGCGGCTTCCACTACGACGCGCATCCGATGGCGATGCTGTGCGCGTCGGTGGCTTCGCTGTCGGCGTTCTACCATGACACCACCAACAACGAAGATCCGGCGCAACGCAAGCTGGCCGCGATCCGCCTGATCGCCAAGATGCCGACCTTCGCCGCGGCCTGCTACCGCTATTCGATCGGCTGGCCGATCCGCTATCCGCGCAACAACCTGAGCTACGTCGATCGCTTCCTGCACATGATGTTCGAGGTACCGAGCGAGCCGCTGGAGATGAATCCGGTGGTGGCCGAGGCGCTGGATCTGCTGTTCATTCTGCACGCCGATCACGAGCAGAACGCCAGCACTTCCACGGTGCGGTTGGTGGGTTCGACCGGCGCCAATCCGTATGCCTCGGTCGCGGCCGGCATTGCCGCGCTGTGGGGGCCGGCGCACGGCGGCGCCAACGAGGCGGTGCTGAAGATGCTGACCGAGATTGGCGATGCCAAGAACGTGGGTTCGGCCATCGCGCGCGCCAAGGACAAGAACTCCGGCTTCCGCCTGATGGGCTTCGGCCACCGCGTGTACAAGAACTTCGACCCGCGCGCCAAGATCATCCGCGCCAAGTGCCACGAGGTGCTGGACGCGCTCGGCATCGACGATCCGCTGTTGGAAGTTGCCCTGAAGCTGGAAGAAGCCGCACTCCAGGATGACTATTTCGTCGAGCACAAGCTGTACCCGAACGTGGACTTCTACTCGGGCATCATCTACAAGGCGCTGAAGATTCCGACCGAGATGTTCACGGTGATGTTCGCGATCGCGCGCACCGCCGGCTGGATCGCGCACTGGATCGAACAGCACGAAATGCCCGGCGGCCGCA
>JBOHYW010000105.1:0-12475 GCA_050738155.1 Rhodanobacteraceae bacterium | reverse complement strand
GTTCACGCATGGCGAATTGCGCGGCAGCCTGCGTTCGCTGACCGAAGCGCTGGTGTTGCGGCACACCGATTTCGGCAGCCTCGCCAATTATCTGGACGGCTATTCGGTGGCCGACGGGCGGCTGGCGCAGTTGACCGTGCCCACTTCGATCCTCGCGTCGCGCGACGACCCGGTGTGCCCGGCCGCGGACCTTGAAGCGCTGGTGTTGCCGCCGTGCGTGGAGGTGACCATCACCGAGCGCGGCGGCCATTGCGGTTTCATCCAGAGTTGGCGGCTGGACAGTTTTTCGGAAGATTACATTGCTGCGCGCTTCGCGCGCTTGTGCGATCGTCCCTGATCGCGGCTTCGTTGCAAAAGACGCCAAACGGGCGGCCTGCAAAGCCCTCCAGTCCAGAACGGCCATGCTTGGCCTGAGTTTCCACAACAGCGACTTCGTCCGCCAACCTTGTAGCAGGCATAATGCGCGCTCGCTCTGAAACGTTGCCCCATGCTCGAAGATTTCATCCAACTGCATCGCGCCGGCCGCCTCGACGAAGCCGAGAACGGCTACCGCCAATTGCTGGCAGAGAACCCGGACGATGCCGAGGTGCTGCACCTGCTGGGGATCGTCCGCGGCCAGCGCGGCGACATGCACGAAGCGCTGCAACTGGTGCAACGCGCCGGCAAGCTCGACCCGGACAACGCCGCCTGCCAGCACACGCTGGGGGAAATGTATCTGCATGAACAAGCCCTGGACGAGGCCGCACAGGCTTACGATCGAGCGCGCATGCTGAACCCCAATCTGGCCGCCGCGCACGGCGGACTCGGCCAGGTGGCGTACCTGCGTGGCGATCTCGATGCCGCCGAAGAACACTTCAAGGTGGCGCTGCGCGCCGATGAAAACGACGTGCAGGCGCTGACCGGGCTCGGCAATGTCGCCAGCATGCGCGGCGATTCGTCGCGTGCGCTGCCGCTGCTCACGCAGGCTGCGAAACTCGCGCCGGACGATCCTTTGATCCAGGCCAGCTACGCACGCGCAATGCTGGACCAGGGCATGCCCGATTTCGCCGCGCAGGCCGTCGACAACGCACTGGCGGTGAAGCCGGATTATCCGGTGGCACGCGCGCTGCGTGCGGAACTGCACGCACTCAAGGGTGAATTCGCGCAAGCATTGGCGATTTACGAATCCATGCTGGCGCGCGGTGAACAGATGGCCGTGGCGCGCGCTGGCGTCGGCGACGTCGCGCGTGCCGAGGGCCGGTACGACGAGGCGATCGCGCAGTATGCCGAAGCGCTGCGCATGCAGCCCGATTTGCACTACGCGGCGATCCGTCGCGCCGACTCGCTGGCGCGCAGTGGCCGCGTTGCGCAGGCAATCGGTGATCTGCGCCGGCACATCGCCGACCACCCCGGCGGCGTGAAGGCATACATCGCGTTGGCGCACCTGTTGACACAAACCAATCGTTTTGACGAAGCGCTGGCGGTGTGGGCAAGCGCCAGCACGCGCTGGCCCGACGACATCAACGTGAAAGCGCAGCATGCGCTGACCCTCGATCGCGCGGGTCGCACCGAGGAAGCGTTGGCGATGGCCGAAGTCGCGGCGGCCTCAAAGCGGCCGGCGCTGGCGATGCTGCGTGCCCGCGGCGCACTGCTGGCCGGCGATCCCGCCGCCGCGGTGCAGCGCCTGCAGCGGATCGATGAAGCAGAACTGGAAGGCCAGCTACCGCAATTGTTGCGGCGGCGCCAGCGCCTGCTCGGGCTGGCCTTCGATGCGCTGGAACAGTGGCCGGACGCGGTGCGCGCGTTCATGGCTGCGCAGCGCACCGGCACCAGCTTGCCGGTTCCGGCGGCGCTGGATGCGGAAACTTGCACCAACCTGCAACAGCTCGCCCGTGAACCGGAACTCGCCGACCCACGCGTGGCGGCGCCGGTGCTGCTGTGCGGGTTGCCCGGCTCCGGCGTCAAGCGGATCGCGGCCCTGCTGGACGACCAGCCGGGCTGGACGCTGCGCCGCGAGCGGTTCGAATCCGAACCCGATTTCATCAGCGCGCCGTTCGATCCACGTCTCGAGCAACCACTCGATCAGACCGAGATCGGCATGCTGGCGCGACGTTACCGCCGGCCGTTGCGGCGGGCCGGCGTGACCGAAGATGCACGCATCGTCGATTGGATACCGTTCCTGGATGCGCGCGTGGTGCCGGCCCTCAAGCGCGCCCTGCCGGGCGTGCGACTGGTGATCGTGCAGCGCGATCTTCACGACACACTGCTCGATTGGTTGGCATTCGGCGGGCTGCCGGGCTTTGCACTGCCGGACCCGCTGGCCGGCGCGCGCTGGTTGTGGCTTGCGTCCGCGCATCTCGAGCAGGCTGCGGCGATGTTGCCCGTATTCCGCGCGGATCCCGATGCGCTATTGGCGACGCACGGCGACGCGGCGCGCCAGCAGTTCGGCGCCTTCCTCGGCAGCGACGACGTCGTGCCGGGGTCGCGCGCGCACGCGGCCGCCAGCGGTCGCGGCGGCCTGGCGACAAGTTTCCCTTCGGGGCGCGCCAGCTACTATCGCGAGACCCTGTCGGACGCTTTCGCGGTGTTGGACGAGGCGTAGCGACCGTTGCGTTCAGCAAACTGACTGGTTCGCCAACGCCGACCTTGGCACGCTTCCGCATTCGCCTTTCCATCACGGATCGGCGGTTATGCTCGAACATCCATGCCATCGACAGAGGCCGCCATGGCGAGGCCGTCACATCGGAAATCGCCGTACTGGAGCAGGCGTCTCGCGCCGGTCGTCGCGCTGACCGCGCTGGCTTTTGCTGCTGCCGCGTTTGCCAAACCGCCGTTGTCGCGGCTGAAGGTGCCGCAGGGGTTCCACGTTGCCATCTACAGCGCCGAGGTGCCGAACGCGCGCGCGATGGCATTGGGCGCGCACGATACGGTATTCGTGGGTTCGATGCGCGAAGGCAAGGTTTACGCGTTGACCGGCATGGATTCGCACGGTCGCGCCGAACACGTGTACGTGATCGCCCAGGGTCTTGAAATGCCGGTCGGCGTCGCGTTCCATGACGGCGATTTGTACGCATCGGCGGTCAGCAGGATTCTGAAGTACCCCGATATCGAACAACACCTGGCCGATCCGCCGAAGCCGGTGGTGGTCACCGACAAGTTGCCGTCCAAGACCCACCACGGCTGGCGTTTCATCGCTTTCGGGCCGGATGGCAAGCTGTACGTGCCGATCGGCGCGCCCTGCAACATCTGCGAACCTGGCCCGGATTTCGCGAAAATCATCCGCATGGATCCCGACGGCAAGCATTGGCAGACCGTCGCCACCGGCATTCGGAATACGGTCGGGTTCGACTGGCAACCCGGCACGCACACGCTCTGGTTCACCAACAACGGCCGCGACATGCTGGGCGACGACACGCCGTCCGATACGCTCAATCGCGTCGACAAACTGGGCGAGGATTTCGGCTATCCCTATTGCCACGCCGGCAACGTGCCCGACCCCGAGTACGGCAAAGGCCATTCCTGCAGCGATTTTGCCCAGCCGGCGTACCGGCTCGGTGCGCACGTCGCCTCGCTCGGCATGCGGTTTTACGTCGGGCGGATGTTTCCCGACTCGTACCACGGCGCCATTTTCATCGCCGAGCACGGCTCGTGGAACCGTTCCAGCAAGGCCGGTTACCGCGGGGTGGTGGCGCATGTCGGCAAGCACGGCAAGGTCACCAGCATGCAGCCGTTTCTCACCGGTTTTCTGGATGGTCAGAAAGCCCTGGGCCGGCCGGCCGACGTGCAACCGATGCGCGACGGCAGCCTGCTGGTATCCGACGACGACAACGGAGTGATTTATCGGGTGACCTACACCACAACGAAATAGCGTAGGAGCGTGCTATGCACGCGATGTTTCGCGACTTTGTTCGCGGCCAATAGCAAAGACGGCGCTGCGCGCCGCGCCGCTCCCACGAACGGAGGAGCGCTGAATCATGCGACGAGTGCTTCGTTTTTGATTGCGGCATTCGCAACGCTGCGCTTTTAGCCCTCCCCTTCAAGGGGAGGGTTGGGTGGGGATGGGTTTTGTCACCATCTGTCTGGCAACCCATCCCCATCCCGTCCTTCCCCTTGAAGGGGAAGGAGACAAGCTCGCCCCCGTGCACGCTTCCATGCAAAATTACTGAGGACGCCACATGCAGTTACACAGCAACAGTTTTGAAAATGGAGTTCGCATCCCCGCCGAGTTCGCGTTCGGCAAGCCGGGCGACAAGGGCGAGCTGTGCGTGCTCGCGGCCAATCGCAATCCGCACCTCGCGTGGAGTGGTGCACCCGACGCGACGAAATCGTTCGTGCTGGTTTGCATCGATGGTGACGTGCCGAGCGAAGGCGACGACGTGAACCAGGATGGCCGCACGGTACCCGCGGACTTGCCGCGCGTGGATTTCGCGCACTGGTTGATGATCGACATTCCGTCGACCTGCACGGAGATCACGGCCGGCGCCTGCAGCGACGGCATCACCCCGCGCGGCAAGCGCGAACCGCACGGACCCGCCGGTTCGCGGCAAGGCCGCAATGATTACACCGGCTGGTTCGCATCCGATGCCGACATGGCCGGCGATTGGCTGGGCTACGACGGCCCATGTCCGCCGTGGAATGATGCGTTGCTGCACCGCTACCACTTTCGGGTGCACGCGCTCGACGTGCCGAAGCTCGATTTGCCCGCCGTATTCGATTGGCGGGAACTGCAAACCGCATTCGGCGATCACATTCTTGACCAAGCCGAGTTTGTCGGCACCTACAGTTTGAATCCCGCCGTGCGTTGAGTGCGGCACCCGCAGAAAAGGAGGACATCATGAACACCGAGACCACCCAGGGCGAAAATCGCGACGGTGGCACGCACGAACGCATCGAGCGTACTGCGGAGCGCGTCAAGCAAGGCACCAGCAGTGCGGTCGGCGGCGCCAAGAAGAAGTTCGACACCGCCGCCGATCGCGTCGAATCGGGCGTGCACCGCGCCACCGATGCCAGCGCGCGTGGCGCCGAACGTGCCGCCGACAAGGCCGACGAGTGGCGCGAGCGTAGTTCCGAACTGGCTTCCGACGCGCGCGATCGCGCCGATGCAGTGATGGACAACGTGCGCAGTTTCGTGCGCGAAAAACCGGTGCAGTCGGTCGCAATTGCGCTTGCGACGGGCTGGTTGCTTGGCCGGATCCTGGGCCGGCGCCGCTGACGCGCTGTCGCAGACGGACGGACGGGCGCGCATGAGCGTCGAGAGCGGGGAACCATCCGGGTCGGCGGAAACCGGCTCGGAACATGCTTCCGCGGATGCCACACAGTGGCGCGAAGCGCTCGCCGCGGGTACCAGTCTGGTCGCGGCAGTGCGCCGCGTCGCCACGGCTGTCACGGCACTGCTGGCGACCGAAGCGCGGGTGCTCGGCGCCAGTTTCGGCCTGGTATTCATGGGTGGCGTCGCGCTGGTCGCGTTCGCGGTGTCGCTGTGGGCCTGCGTGGTGGCACTGATCGGGTGGGGCGTGGCGTTCGCAACCGGCTCGGTCGGCATCGCGCTCGGCGTGCTGGTCGTGTTGCACCTGATACTGGTTTCCGCGATCTGGTTCTGGATAAAACGTGCGATTCGGCGCGCCAGTTTTCCCGCGACGCGCGCCGAGTTGCGCTCGCTGGGGCGCGAGTTGCGGCGTGACGTGGCGCGCTTCCAGTATGCGGACACGTCATCGCCTGAGCCCCCCGAACCGGAGTCGAAATCTTGAGATACACCCGGGCCCTGGCCGCACGCAAACGCGCGCTCGCGGAGTGCCGCGCGGCGCGCGGCGATTTGCACGTTGCGGTCGACGAGGTGATCGGCGTGTATCAGGCGCACCCGGTACCGGTGCTTGCCGGTGCGGCCGGCATCGGTTTCGTGTTGGCGCAACTGAAGGTCGGCGGCGGTTTGATCCGCATCGGCATGCGCATCGCGACCGGTCCGGTGTGGCAACTGGTGCGACAATACTTGCCTATCTAATCGCTCCGGGCGTCATGCCGGAGGGGAGCGCGGTATGACGACGTTGCCCGAGCCACCCGCAACACCGCCACGAGCGATGGTTCGCAAACCGCCGCCGAAAACACCGCGCGCCACCAGCAAACGGCGTGCGTCTTCCATGGAATGGCGCCGCGCGCGACGTTTGCGCGCATTGCAGTTGCCGCTGCGACTCCTGATGCTGCTGGCGATTGCAGCGACGCTGGTGCTCGCAAGTCCCCTGCTGATTCCGCTGTTGCTGGCCGCCTTCATTGCGCTGGGTTTGAATCCGATCGTGGCCGGGCTGGCGAGACTGCACATTCCGCGAATGCTTGGCAGCATTTTGCTGATGTTGGCGCTGGGCGCAGTGGTGGCGGCCAGCGTCAACGCCCTGAGCGCGCCCGCCGCCGACTGGATCCGGCAAGCGCCGACGCTGATGCGCGAAGTCGGCTACAAGCTGCATCGGGTAACCCGGCCGATCACGCGGGCCAGTAACGCCGCCTCGAAGTCCTTGGCAGGCATCGGTGGGGCGAGCCACGCGCCAACGGGCGCATCCGGTGGGTTCTCCTTCGATAGCGTGTTGCACGCGGCGCCCCACGTCGTAGCCGACATCATTACCGTGGCGCTATTGGTGTTCTTCTTCCTCACCTACGGCGAGGAGATGCGCGCGCGGCTGGTGACCGCGTCGCCGCGGTTCCGCTACCGACGCATTGCGGCGCGCGTGGTGCGTGGCATCCAGATCGAAATCTCGCGCTATCTGCTCACGGTCACGGTCATCAACTGCTGCCTCGGTGGCCTCACCGCACTGATCCTGTGGGCATGGAAAATGCCCGACCCGCTGCTGTGGGGCGGGGTCGCCACCTTGCTCAACTTCATGCCTTACATCGGGGCGATCACCAATACCTTGCTGCTGGCGGTGATCGGCCTGCTCACCTTCCACGATCCCGTGCATGCACTGTTGCCGGCAGCGAGTTTCGCGGCGCTGGGGATGCTGGAAGGCAACGTGGTGACCCCGATGATCATGGGCCAGCGTCTGCGGCTGTCACCTGTCGCGATCCTGGTGTGGCTGCTGGTATGGGCGTGGATGTGGGGCATACCGGGCGCGCTGCTGGCGGTGCCGCTGCTGACCTGCGTCAAGCTGATCGCGGAATGGACACCGGGCTGGGAGTGGTTTGCGAAGATGGTGGAAAGGTGAAAGGCTTGGACTCGGGACTCGGGACTCGGGACTCGGGACTCGGGAATTGGGAATTGGGATTGGGGGTCGAGAATCGAGAATCGAGAATCGGAAAGCTCAAACCACCCCCTTCCACGGGAAGGGGGTCGCCGCGGAGCGGCGGGGGGATGTGGTCACGCAGCCCAGCCGGGTCGCCTGCACGCAATCTCCTACGAAGCGGCCTTGTAGGAGCCTGCGTGCAGGCGACGCAAAACCATTGCGCGCGCGCTGGCGTCCAGTGCGCAGTAGGCTGGATCAAGCCGCGTGAGCGGCGGAAGACTCCAGGCATCCTGCCTTCCGGCCCGGCTACGCCGTTCGCGCCGCTCCTGCGGCGCAGTCGGCATTCGCGCTTCCGCGCTCGCGTCTTGATCCGCCCTACCGCGTTTGCGCTGGATCATGCGCCGCCAGTGCGAACGCGGCAAACTACGCGACATGAATACGCAAGCAGCCCAGGCCGACGAAACCCGCATCAATCTCGCGCGCGCGCACGCCGCCCAGCAACGCATTGCGGACGCCGAAGCGGTCTATCGCGATATTTTGAAGACCGCGCCGGATACCCCCGAGGCTTTGAATTTCGTTGCGATGTGCGGGTTGTCGCGAGGTGAATTCGCGTCCGCACAACGTGACCTGGAACATGCGGCGCGCATCAATCCGACCGAACCCGAGATCTGGAAGAACCTGGGCATCGTGCATCTGGCCGGGCATCACAACGACGAGGCGCTGGATGCGTTCGACCGCGCGCTTGGGCTCGAACCCATGCACTTCGCCGCGCGCCTGCATCGTGGCGCGGCATTGGAGCAACTGGGACGCATGGAGGATGCCACCACGGCCTATTATGGCGCGCTGGTGGCGGCGCAGAACCGCGGCAAATGGCGCAACGACCTGACCACGCCGCCGGGCTTGCGGCCTGCCGTCAAGCACGCGATCGCGTTCGTCGAAGCCCACCGCAAACGCATCTTGATGGAGCTGTTGCAACCGCTGCGCGAACGTCATGGTGCGTCCGCGCTCGCGCGCGTCGAGCAAGGCCTTGCCATCTATCTGGGAGAACGCGAAGCCGCCTATCCCGACTCGCGCCAGTACTGCAAATTCTTCTACGTGCCCGGTTTGCGTGCGACGCCGTATTACGAACGCGAGTTGTTCCCGTGGCACGCCGAGCTCGAAAAACACACCGACGTGATCCGCGAGGAACTGCGCGGCGTGCTCGACCAACCGGCCGGTGTCGAACCGTTCCTGGGTACCAATGACAATGCGTTGCTGAAGGAACACAACCTGCTGGATGGTACGCGCGGCCATGCCGAGTGGAATTCGTTTTTCTTCCATCGCCATGGCGATGTATTCGAACAAAACGCCAGTCGCTGCCCACGCACCACCGAAATACTCAACACGCTACCGCTGGTGCACATCCGCGGCCATGCACCCGAAGTGCTGTTCTCGATCCTTGCCCCCGGTTCGCACATCCTGAAACACCACGGCGTCACCAACAGCCGGCTGGTGACCCACCTGCCGCTGATCGTGCCGGAGGATTGCGCCATCAGCGTCGGCGGCGTCGAACACGCGTGGCAGGAAGGCCGCTGCGTCACCTTCGACGACACCTTCGAACACGAGGCGTGGAATCGCAGCGACAAGGTGCGCGTGGTGATGATCCTCGATTCGTGGCACCCCGACCTGACCGAGGCCGAACGTGAAGCCGTGGCGCTGCTGGTCGGCGGCATCGGCGATTTCAATCAGGCAGCGAAGGTCGACGCGCCGCCCAAGGACTGATCTGGAGGCATAAGGCAATGAGCCACAAGACCGCGGCACAAATGGTGGCGGAAGCGAAGGCCACAATCGAAAACCTCACCCCCGATCAGGTGCAAGCCGAGCTGGCCGGCGGTGACGCCGTGCTGGTCGACGTGCGCGATGCGGCCGAACGCGCACAGGGCGCCATCGCCAATTCGGTGCACGCGCCGCGCGGCATGCTGGAGTTTTACGCCGACCCGGCCTCGCCGATGCACAAACCCGAACTCGATCCCGCGCGCCGGGTGATCCTGCATTGCGCCTCGGGCGGGCGTTCGGCGCTGGCCGCGACGACCTTGCACCAGCTGGGCTACGCCAACGTCGCCCATCTCGACGGTGGTATGAAGGCGTGGCGGGCTGCGGGTAAACCGGTCGAATAGGGCGCTGCACCGCTGCGCTGTACGACCGCGCTGGCCGGCACCTCACGCGCCGGTTTCACGGTCTGCTCACCGTTGTGCATCCAGCCCATGCCGATTGCGGCCAGCAACAACGCGCCGAGCACGATGCGATAGATCGAGAACGCCGTGAACCGATGCGTGCGGATATAGCGCAACAGCCATTTCACCGCGATGAACGCCACGATCAACGACACGATGAAACCGACCGCGAGCGCCGACCAGTCCTGGTGTGCCGCGCCGCCGCCGTGCACCACCTTCAACAATTCGTACCCGGTCGCGGCGTACATCGTCGGGATGCCGACCAGGAACGCAAATTCGGTGGCCGCCGCGCGGTTGCTGGTGCCGAACAACATCGCCGCGAAGATCGTTGCGCCCGAACGCGAGGTCCCGGGGAAGATTCCGGCAACCATTTGCGCGATACCAACCAGAATTGCGACCGGCCAGGTCACTGTGGTGCGATCCGGCATGCGCGCGGCGATCTGTTCCGCACCGATCATCCAGATGCCGCCAAGGATCAGCGCCCATGCGATCGGCGTGAGCGTGGTCGGCAGCTCGAACCCGTAGTGCGTCACCACCAGGCCGAGCACGCAGGTGATCAGGAACGCCACCAGCAGCTTCCAGAAATAATCGCGGTTCTGCGGATCGCGCCAGCACGTCAGCAATTGCCAGATCCGCCGCCAGTACACCAGCGTGATCGCGAGGATCGCGCCGGCCTGGATGCCGACGTTGAACAAATCCGAACGCGCGCCCATCCAGTGTTCGGCAATCAACAAATGTCCGGTCGAGGAAATCGGCAGGAATTCGGTGATGCCTTCGATGATGCCGAGAACGATGACGCGGAGCAGGTCGTGCATGGGCAGGGCTTGGGGGTGGGCGAAAGCGCAGATCAGTGTAGCGGTCGCCGGGGGCATCGGAGCCGCCAGTAAACCGCAATCCCAATGAAGCCGGGCGGAATGCGCGGCGCATTTCAGCGATGCGCCACATGCGATTCTTTCCGGGTTACATTGGTGCGTCGACGGGAGGGGAACCATGACGCGGATGCATGAATGCTGGTTGCCGGGGGTGCTGCTTGCCGCGATGTTGGCTGGTTGCAGCGGTGCCGGCGCGCATGGGCTGTCCGCGGCGCAAGCTGCGCAACACATCGGCGACAAGGCGACCGTGTGCGGCGTGGTGGCCAGCGCCCACTACGCGGCCGATGTCGAAGGCCAGCCCACCTTCGTCAATCTCGACAAGCCGTGGCCGAATCCGATATTCACCATCGTCATCTGGGGTGACTACCGCGGGCGCTTTGCCACGCCACCGGAAAAATTGCATGGTCGCTTGTGCGTGACCGGCGTCATCCGCGCGTTCCACGGAAAGCCTGAAATGAAGGTCATCAGCCGGTCGCAAATCAGCCGCTGATTGCAGGGCGGCTTGCGCTCAGCCGCGATCGAGCGGACTCAACACCCCGTGGCCGCCGCGATTCAATACGTGCGTGTAAATCTGGGTTGTGGCTACATCCTTGTGGCCGAGCAACTCCTGGATCGTACGGATGTCGTGACCGGATTCGAGCAGATGCGTGGCGAACGAATGGCGCAGTGTGTGGCAGGTGGCGGGTTTGACGATGCCCGCCAGCCGCACCGCCCGCTTGACCGCGCGTTGCAACACCGCCTCGTCCAGATGGTGCCGACGCAGGATCCCGTCGCGCAGATCGCGCGACAGTTGCTGCGACGGAAACACGAACTGCCAACCCCATTCGCGCCCCGCGTTTGGATACTTGCGGTCCAGCGCATATGGCAGGCGTGCTTCGCCGTAGCCATCAGCGAGATCACGCTCGTGCAGAATGCGGGCGCGCGCGATTTGTCGCTGTAGCGCCTTGCGCAACGTGCCGGGCAGCGGTACCCGCCGGTCCTTGCGGCCCTTGCCTTCGCGCACCGTGATTTCGGTGCGCGCAAAATCCACGTCCTTCACGCGCAGGCGCAGGCATTCCATCAAGCGCATGCCGGAGCCATACAGCAGCCCCGCCATCAACCAGTGAACACCATCGAGTGCGCCCAGTACCCGTGTCACTTCATCCCGCGACAGCACCACAGGGACCCGGCGCGGACGCTTGGCACGTATCACGTCGTCCAACCATGGCAGCTGGGTATCCAGTACGACCCGATATAGAAAAAGCAATGCCGAGAGCGCCTGGTTCTGCGTGCTGGCTGCAACATGTCCGTGGGTTGCAAGGTGTGTGAGGAATGCAGCGACCTCCCGGCCACCCATCTCGCGCGGATGCCGCTTGTTGTTGGCGAGAACGAATCGACGAACCCACCCGATGTATGCGCGTTCGGTGCGCAAGCTGTAATGCCGCACCCGGCAACATTCGCGCACCCGCTCGAGCAGGCGCGGCGCATGCGGCGCATACCCCGAACCTTTAGCTGGCGCCGTTCCTTTCCCGGATACCGCCCCATTTCGTCCGTGATATTGCATACCGCCCCCGATGCGCCAGATAACGCGGGGACAGTACGGTGCCCGACGCTACATCGTAAGCGGCCAAGCGCTTGTTGGGACGTAGGAATTTTCCGATTGACACTCGTCGGCAACGCAGGGAGTATCCCGTTACCACCCCTGTTCTGGGGTACAGTTAGCGTTAGCTTCATCGGAGAATTGGGTGCGCCCGAATCCTGCTTTGTATATTGTTGCAATCGGCGTAGGGGTTGCATTGCTGCCTCTGCCCTACGGCTACTACCAGGTAATGCGGTGGGTGGTCGCGGCATCGTGCGTGTGGCTGGCAGTTTCAGCGCATCGCACAGGGCATGAGGCGTGGGTGTGGTGTTGGGCAGTCGTCGCTGGCGTGTACAACCCCGTGGTACCAGTCCACGCAAGCCGCGCCATTTGGTCGGTCGTCAACCTTGTCACCATAGCTATTGCCGTATGGTACGGGATCAAGGTTTCAAGGCAAAACAGGGGAGAGAACAATGGGGGAGAAGCTTGAAGGCTCGTTTGGCTGTCTATTTGCTTTAGCCTTTTTGGGTTTCGGCGTCTTGCAGCTTGGTGCGGGTTGGGCGGGCATCGCACATTCTTTCGGCTGGGGCTGGGGCGTGGTAGCGGTCGTAGCTGCGTTGATGTTTCGGTTTACACTCCCAATCGTGG
>JBOHYW010000104.1:0-12702 GCA_050738155.1 Rhodanobacteraceae bacterium | reverse complement strand
GCGCGGCGACATGCACCTGGCCCAGCATGAACAGCAACCGCAGGGCGCTGTTCTCGCGGCGGCTGCTCCAGTACCAGCCCGCTACGCGCGCCGCATCCCGTTGGGGCTTCGCGACTGTCGCTTGCACGGGTGGCTGGTACGGAAAGTAGCGGTCGAGGAAGGCGCGGAACAGTTCGGTGCGCACGCTCTCCGCGGTGCCGTTCGGGGCCTTCCCGGCGCTGTTGAACGACATGAAGATACCGACATCCTTGTCCAGCAGCAGATGCAGGTCGGAATGGAAGGCGATCGTGTCACCGCCGTGACCGATGATGCGCAGTCCGTTGCGGTTTTCCTGGTAGAAACCGAGGTCGTAGCCGTTCATGCCGGGTGCCGCCGAGTACTGGTGCGAATGCATCAATTTCGCCGTTGCCACTGGCAGGATCGAGGCGCCATCGAATTGCCCGTTCTGCAACTGCATGATCATGAATCTCGCCATGTCGGTTGCGCTGGACGTCAACGAACCGGCAGGCCACGCCTGGACCGGTTCGAATGGCACGATGGTCTTGCCGGTGGCGGTGATGTAGCCGGTCGCGAGATCGCCACGCAGGACCGCGGGCAATGGCTGCCGAAAGGTCGAATGCGTCATCCCCAGCGGTTTCAGGACGTGGTTTTCGACGTAGGTGTCGAACGGTTCACCCGATACGCGTTGCACGATGTAGCCCGCCAGCGCGGCGCCATAGTTCGAGTACGCGACGACCTTGCCGGGGGGGAATATCCGCGGTGGCATGTGATCGACCAGGTATTGCCGCAGCGGGACAAGTTGCCTGGGTGTCGCCACCATCAAGTCATGGATGGTCTCGGCAAATCCCGGCGTCATCGTCATCAAATCGCGCATCGTGATCGGCTTGCCAAATTTGGACGGAATCTTGAAGTCCAGATAGGCGTTGATGTTGCGGTCGAGATCGATCTTGTCCGCGGCGACCAGTTGCATCACCGCCGTCCAGGTGAACAGTTTGGAGGTCGAGCCAACCCTGAAAAGCGTCTGGTCCGCGATCACTGGCGTACGCTTGGCGACATTCGCGTGGCCGTACCCTTGCGCGAAGATCAGGTGTCCGTCCTTGACCACCGAGATCACGCCACCGGCGATGTCATTGCGTTTCAACATGTAGGGAACGAGCGCATCGAAGAACGTGCTTACGTCCTGCGGCGTCAACGCGGCTGCCCCGGCCGGTCCATTCTGGATGGATGCGTTGTCGGCCAATGGCGACGGCGGCACCGAACTGGCGGAAGCGGGTGCCTGGGCAGCAACAGGAGCAGGTTGGCTGCTCCGAACCGACGGTTCGGCCGCGATCGCGGCGCTCACGAGAAGCGACGCGATCGCCGCTGTCACCAGTCGAGAGAAGATGTTTTTTATCCGCATCGGAATGCCCCTCCAGCGTATACCGGGTTCAGTAGGTGAAACTGAAATTGATCAAGCCATACGCGATGATTCCCCAGATCGCGTACACCGCGCACAGGCCCAGCACCGCCTCGCCGAGACGCACCAGCCAGCCGCCGGGGCCGCGCACGATTCGCAGCACCGCCTCGACCAGCATCACGATCGCGCCAAGCGTCGCGAGCACGCCCAGTATGTAAATCGCCGTCAGGTAGCCGTTGAGTTCGCCGCTGGCGGTGGCAAAGACGTAGGCGAACATGGCGAACCACGCCACCAGCAGCAACAGCAGCAGGACCACGCCCACCCGCGAGCCAAGCCGCCACCAGAACCCGCTGCGGGTCAGCACGAGCTCCTTCTTCATGCGACGGCGAACGATCGCGCCACCGATCCAGATTGCGAGGGTGAGCAACAGCACCACGATGAACGCGATGCCCAGCGGTTTCAGCATTCCGAAGCTCTGCAAACCGTGTACCGGCTGGAACACGAATACCGGCAGGAAATCATCGGAAATCCAGTAACGGATGTGGCCGTCCTTGTCGGTCACGAATTTGGTATGGGTCTGGCCTCCGACTTCGCGATACGTCAGCGGGCCGACTTCGCGCCAGGTCTTGGGTGTGCCGCTCAAATCCGTGAGTACGCCGATCCGGATGGTGCCGTCGGGATTCGCCGTGACATGGGTCTGGGTGAAGGCATAGATCAGCCGAAGTCCGCTTTCGATATGGCGGGATGACAGATACCAACCCGCCACGCGTCCGGCGTCGGGTTTCGGATTGGCGACCGTCTTCTGTCGCGGAGCGGTGTAGGGGTAATAGCGATCGAGAAAGTCGCGAAACAGCGCGGTACGGACCTTCTCGACTGCGCCTGCCTTGCCCGCGCTGTTGAACGACATGAATACACCGACGTGCTTGTCGAGCAGCAGGTGCATGTCGCTGTGGAACGCGTTGGTGTCGCCCGCGTGGCCGATGATGCGCAGGCCGTTGCGGTTCTCCTGATAGAAACCCAAGTCGTATCCGTTCATCCCGGGCGCCATTCTTGACTGCGGCGAATGCATCAACTTGATCATCGCCGGCGACAGGATCGAGGCACCGTCGTACTGGCCGTTGCTCAGTTGCGCGATCATGAAACGCGCCATGTCGGTCCCGCTTGCCGTCATGGATCCGGCCGGCGCGATCTCGACGGACTCGAATGGAATGGTTTGCTTGTTCGACGCGGAGTGATAGCCCACCGCCATGTCGGGAGCGAGCGTATCCGGCAGTGGCTGTGCGAAGGTGGAATGGCTCATGCCCAGCGGTTTGAAAATGTGGTTCTCGATGTATTGGTCGAATGATTCGCCGGACACGCGCTCCACGATGTAACCCGCCAAGGTGGCGCCGTAGTTCGAATAGGCGACGATCTTGCCGGGCGGGTAGATCCGCGCGGGCAGGTCCTTCTTCACATACTCTCCGATCGGGAAAAGCCGTTTCGGCGACGACAGGAACTCATCGCGCACGGTGTCCTCGAAACCCGGCGTCATCGTCATCAGATCACGCATGGTGATCGGCTTCCCGAACTTCTTCGGGATCTTGAAATCGAGGTACCGATTCACGTCGGCGTCGAGATCGATCTTGCCTTCACCCACCAGTTGCATCACCGCGGTCCAGGTGAACGTCTTGGAAATCGAACCGATCCGGAACAGGGTCCGGTCCGCCTGTACCGGCTTGCGCTTGGCGACATTCGCGTAACCGTAGCCTTTGGCAAACAGGATCTGGCCGTCCTTGACGACCACGATGACGCCGCCCGCGATGTCGCCGCGGTGGATGGCGTAAGGCACCAGGCTGTCGAAGAACGTCTGCACGTCCTGCGCGGTCATCGCCGGTGTGGCGCTCGCTGCCGGCGCCGTCATTGTCGGAGGCGCTACGGTGCCAGCCACGGACGGAACCGCCGACTTGATCGGCGCAGTGGTGGCCGGGGCCGCCTTTTGCGCAGCGGTCGGGCCCGCAATCGGCGCGGCAGCGGCAGCACCCGCCGTCAGCAGCAATGCAGCCATTGTCGCGATCAATCGGGTGAACATGTCTTCTCCTCGCAACGGTGGAAACACGAAATGAGGCTACGCGTTGGTGCCCCATACGGCCTCGGAGCACCAGATATTGCCGTCGGTGTAGTCGGCGGACGGCTGGCGATCGCGGGCCAGAAAAGTGGGCGCGTCCAGATCCACGAAGTCGCACAGCTGGGCAAGCACGAACGCCGGTGCCATGGCCAGCGATGTGCCATTCATGCAACCGACCATGACCCGCATGCCGTGCCGACGCGCCTCTTGCGCCATCAGCAGTCCTTCGGTGAGTCCCCCGCACTTGTCCAGCTTGATGTTGATCAAGTCGTAGTGGGCTGCAAGCGGCTCGATGTCACGCAGGCCCTGCGCGCTCTCGTCAGCTGCAAGCGGAATCGGGGATTGCAGGCCTGCGAGCCCAGCATCTTCCCCGCGTGGCAGCGGTTGTTCTATCAACGCGACCCGTGCTTCGACCAGCGACGGCAACAGGTTCTCCAGCGAATGCCGGGTAAAGCCCTGATTGGCGTCCACGCCGATCCAGACATCCGGGCGTGCGGCACGCACGGCCGCCACGCATGCCGCGGCATCGTCGCCAGTAAGTTTCAGCTTGATGGCGCGGGCGTGGGTGTATGCACGTGCAACCGCCGCCATGTTTTCGGGCGAGTCCGCGCTGACCGTAAACGTGGTGCGCACGGGGACCGGTTGACTTACATGCGCCAATTTCCACGCTGGAATTCCGGCGCGTTTGGCTTCGATATCCCAGATTGCGCAGTCCAGGGCATTGCGGGCGCCGCCGGGTGGCAGCAGCGACCGCAGTGTCTCCCGGTCCACGCCCGCCTCGATCCGGTGCTGAACCGATTCGATCTGAGCGGACATCCGCTCCGGCGTTTCATCGTGGTAGTAAACCCCGTTGGCTTCGCCGCGTCCGGTGAAGCCGGCTTCTTGAAGCGTTACCACCAGCACCGACGCTTCGGTGAATACGTAATCGGTGATGCGAAAGGGCTGTTTGAAGGGCCAGATTTCGGTCTGCAGCGCAAGTTGCATGAACAAGGCCTTGGTAAAAAAGATGCAGTGATTGCGACGCGACCCGCCATCCCGATCGGTGCGCCAGAGACCCATCGCTTGATGCGACGGAGCAGCCGTGATCAGAAAGTCCGGCTGACCGATATGCCGAACATGCGTGGTGTGATGATCGTGGCGTTGTCTTCCATCTGGCCGGTGACCGGATTGAGCGCTCCGGCGACCGGCACGTAGTTCTGGAAGGTGCTTGCCTGCACGATGCCGCGCTGGTTGGTCAGGTTCTTGATGTAAACACCGATATTCCACTGGTCGTGGTTCACGCCCGCGCGCAGATTGATGGTGTTGTAACTGGGAATGGTCGGACTCGACGGGAGCGGTGGCAGTACACCTGCGACCGGATAGTTGAAAGCGAAATCGGTGCTGCGCTCGTCGATGTACTGATAACTCGCACCGACATACCCGTGCCAGCCCGCTGCGATCGCGAAGTCGTAATCACCGTTGAGGCTCAGGGTGAATTGGGGAGCGAAGGGCAGGGGATCGCCGCGCTTGCCGTTCGACGGAAACGGCGCATCCTTGGTCAGCGCGGCGTCGTTGTAGGACGCATTGGCCGACAGCTTCAGGCCGCGCGCCGGAATGAAGGCGACGCTGGCCTCGAAACCCTTGCTCCTGGCTTGTCCGCCGTTGCCCAAAAACGTGAACGGATTGATGAAGGTGACCAACGGGATCTTGGTCCAGTTGATGTAATACGCGGACAGATCCACCGTGAGCCGATGGTCCATCGAAGTGGATTTCAGCCCCAATTCGTAATCGGTCAGCTTGGTTGGACTGAAGGTCTTCGGCACGCCGGGAATGGCAACCGTGACGATATTGGGGCCGCCGGGCAGGAACCCGGATGCGGCCCGCGCATACAGCATGGTGTTGTCGCTGATGTGGAACGTCGGCGTCAGCGAAAACGTGGTGCTGCTGTCGGAGGAACGTTTGTCGAGAAGCACCGTCGGTTCCGGTGTGCCGAACAGCACCCCGCTTCCAATTTCGGTGTAATGCTGTCGATCGTGGCTGTACCGCAAACCCGCCTCCACGTCGAAGCGATCGGTAATGTGCCAGGTGACGCTGCCGTAGACCGCGTAGGCATCGTAGGTGCTCGGTTGCTGGTCATCGCCAATGGGCATGCCGAGCGGTGAGGGCAACGGCGTTCCGCTGTAGTAATCGGCCGCATAAATGTGCTGCGGAGCATTGCCGGTCTCATGGGTGAAGAACACACCCCCGAGCCACTCCAGCCGCTGCGAATTGGGCGACTGCAGACGAATTTCCTCGGTCGCCTTGGTTTGGCGCGTGGGCTCCTGTTCGAGGGTGCTGTAAGGCTGGCCATTGGCTTGCGGGCCGAGGTACAACAACGAGGTTGCGTCGACCATCAGAACGCTGTCGAGGGTGCTGTAGCTGGTCGACGCCATCAGCGTCGCCCACCCGAAATCGCTCTTGAGGGTGGCGTTATAGAGCCGGTAGCGTCCGTCGAAGGTCCCGGCTGTGGCGGGTCCGCGCTGCTGCAGGTCGCCATATACCGGCACCAGCGTGGCGGGGTCGAGAGCCTCGGACGGCTCCCCGTCGCTGTTGAGGTTTTGCGCCAGTCCGGTCACGCGCAGCGAGGTCTTGCCGGTCGGCGTCCACAGCAGCGATGCACGGCCGCCCTTGGTGCGACTTTCGTTGAGATCGCTCTTGCCGAGGCCGGCATCATCGATGAAGCCGGGATCAGTGCGGTCATAGACATTGGCGCGAATCGCCAGTTTGTCCGTGACCAGTGGCAGGTTGACCATGCCGTGCAAGCCGAAACCGTTGCCGCCGCCATCCACGCTGGTGCCACCGACCTGCAGGCGGCCCGCATAGTCGTGCGTATTCGGCGGGATGGTGATGAACCGGATCACGCCGCCCAGCGCACCAGCACCGTACAGCGTGCCCTGTGGACCACGCAGCACCTCGATGCGCTCCAGATCCGCGGGATCGAGATCCGGCGTCTCCAGCGAGCCGTTGGCGAACACGCTGCTGGAGCCGTACGGCGTGTCATCGATGTAGATGCCGACCGACGCGCTGGGCTGCTGGGAGCCAGACGAGATACCGCGGATGCTCAGCCCGGTAAGTCCCGGGCCCGCAGAAACATAGTTGAGACCGGGTACCGTGGCCGCGTAGTCCGCGAAATTCTGCAGGTGCTGGCGCTGGATATCGTGATGGGTCAGCACCGACACCGGGATGGCCACCTTCTGGAGGGTTTCGTCACGCCTGTTCGCAGTCACGACGATCGTTTCGAGTGTGACGGCATTGGCCTGGCTCGCCGAGCTGGCCGCGCGTTTTTTCCCGGGCGTCGCCTGATTCGAAGTGTCGCTCCGAGGCGGCGCCGGCCGGGTCACGCTCTGGACCCGGGAGCCGGACGACGCTTCGGCACCTGATGTGGGCGCTGCGACCGCCGCCGTGATGGCGACACACAACGCGCTCAATACGCCGACATTCGTACGCATATGCCCACTCCCCGCTGCCGGTGTCTCGACGGGTGCCACTATCGGGCATGTTTTCTTGATTGTCAACTTTTTCCAGTATGGAAATATCACGCGCTGCCATGTCATCATTCCCGCGCGGCCGGGCTCCCGGTTTTGCCGATACGGCTATGCTGTAGACGAGGCGCGCTGACGACATCCTGAAGGGCACGACACATGGTGGATACGAGCAAGCAAGGCAAATCCTCGCCGAAACCAGGTCTGGCGCTTCGAGCGTTGCGCAAGCGCAAGAATTGGACGCTGGCCGAGGTCAGCACACGCACCGGCCTGCCCGTTTCCACGCTTTCGAAGATCGAGAACGGCAAGATGTCGTTGAGTTACGACAAGCTCGCGCGCTTGAGCGCGGGCCTGGAGATCGACATCGCGCAATTGTTCGAAGCCGGTACAGCGGACCCGCCGAGCACGATCAGCGGTCGGCGCATCGTGACCCGGGCAGGTACGGGCCTTGCGATCGAAACCGAGAATTACAGCCACCTGTATCCCGCTGCAGACTTGCTCAGCAAGCGTTTCATCCCGATCGTCGCCGAGCCGCATGCACGCTCTCTCGCTGAATTCGGCGAGCTGATCCGCCACGCGGGCGAGGAATACGCCTACGTGCTGGAAGGCACCGTCGAACTGCATACCGACCTGTACGCGCCGACCCGGCTGGAGACCGGCGATTCGATCTACTTCGACAGCGGCATGGGCCACGCCTACATAGCCGTGGGTGCGGGCCGCTGCCGCGTGTTGTCGATCTGTTCGGCGACCCAGTCGCAGTTGCTCGAAGCCTCTGGCGCCAGCGATCCCGCCACCGCGACGCCTGGTGCCGTCGCTGCCCGGTCGCATGCGAGCCGGAAAGCCCCGGCGCGATCGCCAAGGCGCCGCCGCGCACGCGGAAAGTAGCGCCGGCAAAACGCCGTGTTTCGGTGACCCGGGTTTTTTCGCATCAACGCGAAGCCAGCTGTGGGAGACACGGGTGGTTTTTCTTGCGCTACTTTCCATTTCGGAAAATTTTTGCTTTACTGTCGACATTCGAAAACTGTCCGGGGAGACCAGACGATGCAGACGACTACCGAACCCGCGGGTGCTGGAAGGATCGCCCGATACGTCCTGCCGCTCCTGCTGGTGTTGCTGGCGCCCGTGCTGCCGGCGCGTGCCCAGGATTTCTCGCTGAAGCAGGCGCTCGGCTATCCCTTTCCCTACGGCCTTACCGCAGCGGCGCACGGCGACAGGATTGCCTGGGTCTTCAACCTGCGCGGGTCACGCAATGTGTGGGTGGCTGACGGCCCCGATTTCACAGGTCATCAACTGACCCATTACACCGGCGACGACGGCATGCCGATCGCGAGTTTGCGGCTCACGCCGGATGGCCGCACGGTGGTGTACGCGCGCGGCAGCGAAACCAATGCGCAGGGCGAAGTGGCCGACCCGACCAGCAACGTGCATCAGCCCGAGCAGCAGGTGTGGGCGGCGGACGTGTCGAACGGAACGCCGCGCTTGCTGGGCACGATGAACTGCGCGCCGGAGGGCTGCGAAGACATCCAGATTTCGCCCGACGGAAAATTCGCCGTATGGAGCGGCCAGCACAAGCTGTGGTTGGCCCCGGTATCAGGCGCGAAGCCGGCGCGACCGCTCGCCTACATCCGTGGCAGCAGTGCCCAGCCACGCTGGTCGCCCGACGGCAAGCAGATCGCCTTCGTCAGCGATCGTGGCACGCACGCCCTGATCGGTATCTACCGGTTCGGACGTGCCACGTTGCAATGGATCGACCCGAGCGTCTTCCACGACACGCTGCCACGCTGGTCGCCCGATGGCACGAAGCTGGCATTCATCCGCATCATGGGCAGCGGGAATCCATTCCTGTCCGGCAAACCGCAACCATGGGCGATCGAGGTCTGGGATGCGGCCAGCAGCAAGACGAAAGTCGTCTGGCAAAGCACCAACGATGCCCGTGGGTCGTATCTCAATGAGGGTGATTGGGAAGAGCAGGCTTTCCAGTTCGCGGCCAGCGACCGCATCGTGTTCGCGTCGCAGGAAGACGGCTGGGTACACCTGTACTCCATCGCGGCCGATGGCGGCACGCCGGTCCTGCTGACTCCCGGAAAATTCTCCTTCAACGGCAAGGTGGCATTGACGCCGGATCGCAAGGCGCTGCTGTATGCCTCCAACGAAAACGACGTGGACCGTCGGCATATCTGGCGCGTGAGCATCGATCGCCCCGGTGCTGTCGCAGTGACACATGGCGCATCGATCGAGTGGTCGCCGGTAGCCACCGGTGACGGGCACGAAATCGTATTTCTGGGCTCGACCGCCACCAGGCCGGCAATGCCCTATCGCCTGACATCGCGCGGGCCCGCGATGATCGCGGCAAGTGCACTGCCCGCAGACTACCCGTCATCCCAGTTCGTCACGCCGCAGGACGTGGTCTTCAAAAGTCTCGACGGGCTGGAAATCCATGGTCAGTTGTTCTTGCCGCGCAAGCACTCGCCGCACAGCCCGGCGCTCATCTTCACCCATGGCGGGCCATTCCGGCAGATGATGCTGGGCTTCCATCCGATGGATGCCTACAACTACATGTACGCGGCCAACCAGTATCTGGCGAGCCGCGGCTTCGTGGTGCTGTCGGTGAATTACCGGTTGAGCACCATGTACGGCCGCGCCTTCCGCGAGCCGGCGCACTGGGGCCCGATGGGAGCGTCGGAATATCAGGACGTCGTGGCAGGCGCGAAATACCTGCAGGCGCTGCCCTATGTCGATCCACAAAGGATCGGCCTGTGGGGCGGCTCGTACGGCGGCTATCTGACGGCGATGGGCCTGGCGCGCAATTCGGACATCTTCAAGGCAGGCGTGGACTACGCCGGTGTCCACGACTGGACCACTTCCCTGGAGCGCGCGCCCGGCGCTTCGGCGAAGATGAAGAAGATCGCCTATCAGGCGTCGCCGGTCGCCACGATCGGCAAATGGAAATCGCCGGTGCTGCTGATGCAGTCCGATGACGACCGCAACGTGCGCTTTGCGCAGACGGTCAATCTGGTCCCGCTGCTGCGCGAGCACCACATCCCGTACGAACTGATCGTGTTTCCCGACGAGACGCACGATTCGCTGCTGTGGCGAACATGGGTGCGCAACTTCGAGGCCACCGCCGACTTTTTCGAGCGCACGTTGCTGGAAGGCGAAGCGATCCGGACGATTCCGCACGAGTACGCGCCAAGCGGCGCAAACGCAGCGAAGGCGCACAAGTGAACAGAGTCGCCTCCACCACACGTGGTTCGGAATCCCGCAAGGGATGAGCGCAACCGAGCTGGACGTGATCATCATCGGCGCCGGCATTGCCGGCGCGTCGGTGGCTGCACAATTGTCGCGCGACGTGCGCGTCGCGGTGCTCGAACGCGAGAGCCAACCCGGTTATCACACGACCGGGCGCTCCGCGGCGATTTTTTCCGAAATCTACGGCAATGCCCCGATCCGCGCACTCTCACGCGCCAGCCGCTCATTCTTCTTCGATCCGCCGGCGGGTTTCAGCGACGCGCCATTGGTCGGCAAACGCGGTTCGCTGTTCATCGCGCGTACCGATCAGGTCGATCGATTGGACGCGTTTGCGGCATTGCCGGAAGTCGCCAGCGCAACGCAACGATTGTCCGCACAGGAAGCATGCGCGAGTTGCCCGGTGCTGCGCGAAAGCTACCTGGGTGCCACGCTGTTCGAGCCTGCGGCCTCGGACATGGACGTGCACGCGCTCCTGCATGGCTATTTGCGCCAGATGCGCCGTCGAAGCGGCACGCTCATCACCGCCGCCACCGTACTGAGTCTGGATCGCGCAGGCAGCGACTGGCGCGTGCACACCTCGGCCGGTGATTTCCATGCGCCGATCATCGTCAATGCTGCCGGGGCCTGGGTCGATCGCATCGCGGGGTTGGCGGGTGCCGCGCCGATCGGCATCGAGCCACTGCGGCGTACCGCGGCACTGGTGGGCGCACCAGCCGGATCTGCGGTTTCGGCATGGCCGACGGTCGTCGACATCGACGAGCAGTTCTATTTCAAACCTGACGCTGGCAAGATTTTGTTGTCGCCCGCGGACGAGACGCCTTCCATTCCTTGCGACGCGATACCCGAGAACTGGGATGTCGCCGTCGCGGTGGATCGCGTGGAAGCTGCGACCACCCTGAAGATCACGCACGTCGGACGAAGGTGGGCAGGGTTGCGCTGCTTTGTCACCGATCGCACTCCAGTGGTCGGCTACGACCCGGAGTTGCGGGGATTTTTCTGGCTGGCGGCCCTGGGCGGCTACGGCATCCAGACTTCGCCCTCAATGGGCCGGCTCGCTGCGGCGCTGGTCCTGGAACGCCAACCGCCGGCCGACGTGCTGGCCACAGGTCTCGACCCGGCATCACTGGCACCGGAGCGTTTGTCGGCGCGCCGCGTTGATCATGGCGCAGTGCCGGAATAGGTGGGGTCAGCCATCGAAGCCCCATCTCGATGGGCAGGGACTTGCACCAGCGCAGGCGGCCGCGGTTTGCGGGCCGGACCGCGTTGCGAAGTTTCGTGACGCCGCCCATGTTTCTGACTCTTTCGTGAGTCGGGTAACGGCGAGCAGCCAAGTCATTGAAAACTGGCGCGCTCGGCGGGATTCGAACCCACGACCCCTGCCTTCGGAGGGCAGTACTCTATCCAGCTGAGCTACGAGCGCGTAGCGCAAATTGTCGCATGAAACGCACGCGCGTTCCCGTGCAAAAGAGGATGTCGCGTCGCTGCTATTTCACTACCGCGCGATCGCGCGCGGCGGTATCCCATTTCGGGGCGTCATGGATCGCCGACAGCACGTCCTCGGGTTCCGTCACGATCGACCACATCGCCGCGTGTTCGGGGTTCATGAAGCGCTGTTCGATTACCTTGTGCAGGAACGCATCCATCGGCTCCCAATAGCCAAGCGTATCGAGCAGGACGATCGGGTTGAAGTAGAGGCCGAGGCGCTTCAACGTGATCGCTTCGAACAATTCCTCGAGCGTTCCGCAGCCCCCCGGCAACGCAACCACCGCGTCGGAACCAGTGAGCAGACGGTGCTTGCGCTCGCGCATGTCGTCGACCAGATCAAGATGCGTGAGACCGGGGTGACCCCACTCGAGATCGGCCATGAAGCGCGGCAGGATCCCGATGACTTCGCCGCCCTTCGACAACGCACCGTCCGCGACCGCGCCCATGGAACCCGCCGAGCCGCCGCCGTAGACAATGCTGTGGCCGCCGTTTGCGAGCAACTCGCCCAGATGGAACGCCGCTGCGCGATAACGCGGGTCGGCCTGGTTGCTGGAAGCGCAATAGACGCAGATTCGCATGGGAGCCGGGACTCGGGACTCGGGACTCGGGATTCGGGAATCGCAGCAGCAATGAGAAACGGAGCCGTCATTTCAGCGCAAGCCGGAATCCATTTGCTTTTGCTTGTTTCGAAGAAATCAAAATGGATTGACTCGCGCCATCCATGGCGCTCGCCCTTCGGGCCACCTGCGGTGTTCGCGGTTGCTTTCCTGCAAACGCAGTCGGGTTCCGTTCGCGATGGAGCCGCGAACGGCCCCGGAATGACGAGGAAGCGTTTTACGCTTTCCCGAGTCCCGAGTCCCGAGTCCCGAGTCCCGGCTTCACTCACCGCTTCATCGCGTTGAAGAACTCATCATTGGTCTTGGTGTTCTTCATCTTGTCGAGCATGAACTCGATCGCGGCCAGTTCGT
>JBOHYW010000103.1:0-12825 GCA_050738155.1 Rhodanobacteraceae bacterium | reverse complement strand
CGGCCGCCAAGTCACGCGTCTCCGGCAATTGCCGCCGGCCGTGATGCAAAACTCAGTTCAGTGCATCCTTCAGCGCCTTGCCGGCCTTGAACGCCGGAACCTTGGACGCCTTGATCTTGATGTTCTCGCCGGTGCGCGGATTGCGGCCGGTGCGGGCGGCGCGCTTGCGCACGACGAAGGTACCAAAGCCAACCAGCGACACGTCATCACCTTTCTTCAAGGCGCGCTTGATCTGGTCCGTCACGGCATCCAGGGCACGTCCAGCGTCCGCTTTGGACAGGTCGGCGTGGTCGGCAATCGCGTTGATCAATTCAGCTTTGTTCATGGAGACTCCCTCTTGGGTTTCGAGCAGCCCGTGGAATGTTCGTTGGCGGGCACGTTTCCAAAAATCCGGAAGCACGCCGCACCGGTCGTGTTGCACTACCCGTATCGATGCGCAACGTTGTTCGCCTGCGTCGCACGGCCCGGTCTTTATACCAGTGCCCTACAAGCCCCGCAATACAAGGCAGGGCTTGAATTTCAGCGCAAGGGGCAATGGAACGCAAACAATGCGAGCACAACCATGAACCACCCGGAAACGCAAGTGCCGGGTGATCGTGGCCGATCGCCGTCAATGCGTGCGGTTCGTCGCGCCCTCGTCGGCCGCTTCGTGGGCCGCCGGCGCGGCGAGTTCGCCCTCCTGCAACGCGGCATCGGAATGCGCGGGCAATGGCGTCAACGGCCGCTCCAGCGCGAGATCCAGCACCTGGTCAATCCAGCGTACCGGATGGATCGTCAACGCGTCGGTGATGTTCTTCGGAATCTCGGCAAGATCCTTCTTGTTCTCTTCCGGAATGATCACGGTGGTGATGCCGCCACGATGCGCAGCGAGCAGCTTTTCCTTCAGGCCGCCGATCGGCAGCACCCGTCCGCGCAGGGTGATCTCGCCGGTCATCGCGAGTTCCGCACGCACGGGATTCTTCGTCAACGCAGACACCAGTGCGGTGCACATCGCGATACCGGCGCTCGGGCCATCCTTGGGCGTCGCGCCTTCCGGGACGTGCACGTGGATGTCTTGCTTGTCGTTGAAATCGGCCGCGATGCCGAGGCGTTCGCTGCGCGCGCGCACCACGGATTGTGCGGCCACGATCGACTCTTTCATCACGTCGCCCAACTGGCCGGTCTGGATCAACTTGCCCTTGCCCGGCACCACGGTTGCCTCGATGCTGAGCAGGTCGCCGCCCACCGATGTCCATGCCAGCCCGGTGACCAGGCCGATTTCGTTCTGCTGCTCCTTGCGGCCGAAGTCGAAGCGCCGCACGCCGAGATATTTGTCGAGGTTCTTCGAGTCGACCTTGACGCGCGCAGTGGATTTCTTCGACCTGGATTTCCTGGCTTGCGCGACCGCTTTCTTCGCCTCGCCGGGCTCCACCAGCTCATTGGATTTCTTCAAGCCGGCTTTCTTTTCCGACTCGGCAAGGGTCAGCTCCTTGACCACCTTGCGGCAGATCTTGGCGAGTTCACGCTCGAGGTTGCGCACACCGGATTCGCGTGTGTAGTAGCGGATGATGTCGCGCAACGAGCCTTCCGACACCGAAAGCTCGTCGTCCTTCAATCCGGCTGCCTTGATCTGCTTGGGCAGCAGGTACTTCGTCGCGATCGCGACCTTTTCGTCCTCGGTGTAGCCGGGGATGCGGATGACTTCCATGCGGTCGAGCAGCGGCCCGGGGATGTTCATGGAGTTGGCGGTGGCGATCCACATCACCTCGGACAGGTCGAAGTCGACTTCGAGGTAATGATCATTGAAGGCGTGGTTCTGCTCGGGATCGAGCACCTCCAGCAACGCCGCCGACGGATCGCCGCGGAAGTCCATCGCCATCTTGTCGATCTCGTCCAGCATGAACATCGGGTTTTTCGTCCCGACCTTGGTCATGTTCTGGATGATCCGGCCCGGCAACGAACCGATGTAGGTGCGCCGGTGACCGCGGATTTCGGCCTCGTCGCGCACGCCGCCCAGGCTCTGGCGCACGAACTTGCGGTTGGTCGCGCGCGCGATCGAATGGCCCAGCGAGGTCTTGCCGACGCCGGGCGGCCCGACCAGGCACAGGATCGGCCCCTTGATCTTGTTCACGCGCTGCTGCACGGCCAGGAACTCGAGGATGCGCTCCTTGACCTTCTCGAGTCCGTAATGGTCTTCGTCCAGCACGCGCTCGGCCACGCGCAGGTCCTTGCGCACCTTGCTGCGTTTTTTCCACGGCACGCCGGTCATCCAATCGAGGTAGTTGCGCACCACCGTGGCCTCGGCCGACATCGGCGGCATCTGTTTCAGCTTGTTGAACTCGGCCTTGGCTTTCGCAAGCACCGGCTTGGGCATGCCGGCCGCATCGATCTTCTTTGCCAGCGCGTCGATCTCGTTGCCGCCTTCCTCGATGTCACCCAGTTCCTTCTGGATCGCCTTCATCTGTTCGTTGAGGTAGTACTCGCGCTGGCTCTTCTCCATCTGTGTCTTGATGCGTCCGCGGATGCGCTTCTCGACCTGCTGCAGGTCGAGTTCGCTTTCGACGAGCCCGATCAGCATTTCCGTGCGCGCACCGACCGCGATGGTTTCCAGCACCTTCTGCTTGTCGGACAGCCGCACCGACAGGTGCGCGGCGATCGAATCGGCGAGGCGCGAAAGATCCTCGATGCCAGCCAGGCCCGTCAGCACCTCCGGCGGCAACTTGCGGCTCTGCCGTACCAGTTGTTCGAACAGGCCGATCAGCATCCGCGCGGCGGTCTCGAGCTCGGTCGCCGGTCGATCGAACATCGGATCGAGCGTGGCCGCGCGCGCACGCAGCATCCCGTCGGTTTCGAAGCAATCCAGCAGTTGCGCGCGCGACTGACCCTCGACCAGCACCTTGACAGTGCCATCCGGCAACTTGACCAGTTGCAGCAGGCTGCCGACCGAGCCCACCGTATGCAGATCGGTATCAGCGGGGTCGTCGGTTTCCGGCAACTTCTGCGCAACCAGCAGGATACGGCGGTCGCCTTCCATCGCAGCCTCCAGCGCCTTCATCGATTTCTCACGACCGACGAACAGAGGGATGACCATGTGTGGGTAGACCACCACGTCGCGCAGCGGCAACACGGGCAGTTCGACGGTGGCGGTCACGATTTCGGGGGTTTCGATTGGCATGTCGGAATCTTGAGTGAATACACAAAGCCCGCAACGCGGGCACTGATACGAGAATGGAGGCGGCGCGGCACTGGATCAAGCGCCGGGTGCGCAGTTTCGCTCGCCAGGAAGGCGCATGCGGTGCCCAGCGCAATGATCGACGTTGGGCTTCCCCCGGATCAAGTCCGGGGTCAGCCCCAACTTACCCTGATTTGTCGAAACGCAGCGCGTAGGTTGGGCTGATTCCGGAGAGCCCGGAAGATGCCCAACAGCACACACGCTCGCTTTGCGAGCGAAAGCCTGTGGTCAGTCGCCCATCTGCTTCTGCAGATGCTCACGGCGTTCCTGCGCGTCCAGCGACAGGGTCGCGATCGGACGCGCCTCGAGGCGCTCCAAGCCGATTTCTTCATCGGTCTCTTCGCAATAGCCGTAGCGGCCTTCCTCGATCTTGCGCAGGGCTTTTTCGATCTTGGAGATCAGTTTGCGATAGCGGTCACGGGTGCGCAGTTCCAGCGAATTCTCGGTCTCGCGAGTGGCGCGTTCGGCGTCGTCACCCACGTCGCGCACTTCCTCGCGCAGGTTTTCCATGGTCTGACGCGATTCTTCGACCAACTGGTCGCGCCAGTCCTTCAGCTTCTGGCGGAAGTACGCCAGTTGCTTCGGGTTCATGTACTCCTCTTTCGCCGCGGGTTTGTAGCCCTTGGGCAGGTCGATGGTGACGCTGGCCGGCAAGGCGTAGCGGCCATCCTCGCGGGTAATGGTTTGCTCTGCCGCCGCGGCGGTAACGCTCAAGCGCGCCGCGACGCCACCGGTCGGCCGAACGTGCGCCGGCTTGTGGGTCGATGACGGGTGGGACGTGTGTGCGGCACCATGCCCGGCGTGGTTGGAGGGCGCGGCGTGGTTCCTGACGGCCGCCGTGGTCTTTGCGGCGGGCTTGCTGGTAGCGGGTTTCGGTTTCTTTGGTGCGGATTTCTTCACGACTGGAGCCTTGGGTGTTTTCTTGATTGTCTGCTTCTGCTTCTTCACTGCCTTGGCCGCACCCTTGGCGCTTTTGGTTGCCTTGGTCTTGGTCGCCTTGGCTGCTTTCGCAACCGGCTTGCGCACGGCTTTTGCAGCCGTCTTGCGCACCGGCTTCGCAGGCGCCTTGCGCGCCGGCTTGGCGGCAGCCTTCCTGGCGGGTTTGGTCTTGGCCGATTTGGCGGTGGGCTTCACTTTCTTGTCATTGCGCCTGGCGGGGCCGTGCTTGGGTTTAGCCATGTCCTGGGCACTCGATATTGTGGAGATGCGACCGCGTGTTATAGCGTAGTCACCCCGCCCCGGCAACCAATTCCTTCATTACCCGGGGTGAACCCTTCATGCCCCATTCGGCCCCATTCGGCTATTTCGCCTTGACCCGCATCCTGCTGTTTCTCATCGCCGCATACAAACGCTTGCTGAGCCCCCTGCTGGGCGCGCGCTGCCGCTTCCATCCAAGTTGCTCCACCTACGCGCGCATCGCCATCGCGCGTTTCGGGCCATTGCGTGGCAGCATACTTGCGGCATGGCGTATCCTGCGCTGCCAACCGCTGTGCGAAGGCGGCCTGGACCCGGTGCCCGAACATTTCACGTTGCGCCGTTGCAAATCCCGTGGAGAACACTGAATGGCCGACTGGCTTGTCAAAAATGCCGAACTCGTCAACGAAAACCGGCGTTTCCACGCCGACCTGCGCGTCCATGGGCAGCGGATCGCTGAAATCGGCGGCGATCTGACCGCGCACGCGGGCGAGCAGGTGTTCGATGCATCAGGGCTATGGTTGCTGCCCGGCATGATCGACGACCACGTGCATTTCCGCGAGCCGGGTTATACGGCGAAAGCCGACATCGCCACGGAATCGCGTGCCGCCGTTGCGGGCGGCGTCACCAGTTTCTTCGAGATGCCGAATACCAAACCGGCAGCGCTGACGCACGAACTGCTGGAAGACAAGTACGCCATCGCATCGCGCAACTCGGTTGCCAATTACGCATTCTATTTCGGCGCCAGCAACGACAACCTCGACGCGATCCGCGCGCTCGAACCACGCAAAGTGCCGGGCGTGAAGGTGTTCCTGTGCGAATCGACCGGCAATCTGTGCGTCAGCGACCCCGTTGCGCTGGAAGGCGTGTTCCGCGACTCGCCCGTAACCGTGCTGGTGCACTGCGAGGACAGCCACATCATCCACGCCAACCTCGATCGCGCCAGGGCCGAATACGGCGACGACATTCCGATGGCAATGCACCCGGGAATCCGCTCACGCGAGGCGTGTTTCGAATCGACCAAATGGGCAGTCGAGACCGCGCGGCAACACGGCACGCGGTTGCACGTGCTGCACGTGTCCACGGCCGACGAGCTGGCGCTGTTCGAACCGGGGGCGATTGCGCAGAAAAAAATCACCGCGGAAACCTGCGTGCATTTCCTGCGCTACAGCGATGCCGACTACGCGGCGCTCGGCGGCAAGATCAAATGCAACCCCGCGATCAAGGCCGCATCGGATCGCACGGCGTTGCTGCAGGCACTCGCTGACACCCGTCTCGATATCCTCGCCACCGACCATGCGCCGCATCTTGAATCGGAGAAAGCCAACCCGTACACGAGCTGTCCGTCCGGCATTCCGCTGGTCCAGTTTGCGCTGCAATCGGCGCTGGAGCACGTATTCGAAGGCAAGCCGACGCTCGAGCGGCTGGTCGAAACGTATGCGCACGCACCGGCGACACTGTTTCGCATCACCGATCGCGGCTACCTGCGTGAAGGCTATTTTGCCGACTTGACCCTGGTCGATCCGAACAAGCCGCAGACGGTGCACAGGGATCAGATTCTGTCGAAATGCGGCTGGTCACCGTTCGAGGGTGACACTTTTGGTTCAAGCATCGCGGCAACATTCGTCAACGGCAATCTGGTCGCACGCGACGGCAAGGTGCTGGATGCGCCGCTGGGTATGCGGCTGACGTTCGAGCGTTGATCCACTGACGGCCAGGACGCATCCGACGCGGATTGGTATGACGTACACAGATCAAGCATCAAAAGCATTGGACGCGGATCAACACGGAAAGAGCCGATAGAGCATTTTGCAATGGATGTAGCTTGTGCTTGATCCGCTTTGATCCGTGTTGATCCGCGTCAAAAATGCTCTTGATTGTTCGCCATATCCCGGCTCACCTCAGCCACCGCATCGTGAGGATGCAGGCTTTCATGGTGCGCAGCGCGAATGCGGTAGCCGGCAATTCGTTCGTCGTCGTCCAACGCTGCACGAATGCGGCGCGCGGCGTCTTCGCAGAACATCAGATTTTCGGCGTTCAATTTCGCGAAAGCCTGTTCGTCCTCGCGCTTGACCGCGGTTTGCACCGGGGTCGCCAGCGCGTGTTCGACCGTGTCGACCAGTTCGGCGACCGGCAAATCGAAACCCGGCGCAAGCTGCACCTGCACCCGAGCGGTACTGCGCTGCGCGTGCGGGGTCGCGGCCATGCCGCGTTCTGAGCCGAGCCAATCATGGACCGCCCGCTGGCTCGGAACGGCATCGGCAAAATCCTCGTCGAAACGCTGCTGGTTGAGCTGCCGCGACAGGGCAGCGGACGCTGGGCACGTGGACGAATACGTGATGTCACAGGCGAGCCGGACATCGAAATGCTCGTCCAGCAATTGCGCCTCGATCGTCACCGGATACGCACGCCAACCGGCGTTGTCGCTGACCAGTGCCTTGCGCTTCAGCATCTGGTGGTATTCGATGCACAGCCGCGCGCGTGAGGATAGGTCGGCGTGCGAGGCAACCAAACTGCGCAGCAGCGCGTGCAGACCGGCCGGCGTCAGCGATTGCTCGCTCAACGATTGCTCCAGCGCGAGATACAGGCGCGACATGTGGATGCCGCGCGCGGCCGGGTCGGCAAGGTTGACCTGCACCGAGACCCGCGCCGGAACGGTCATGCTGCCACCCTGCCCGTCGGCGCAGCGCAGCGGCAGTTCGATGCCATCCATGCCCACCCAGTCGAGCGCACCGCCCGCGGCGAGGTGCTCGCCGGTGGCAACGTCGGGCAGACCCAAATCTTCGCGTTCAGGCTGTTGCATCGGAACTCTCGTCAGGCAGGTCGTGATGCGAAATGCGTGCGGCATGCCAGATTTTCAACAGGTCGCGGAAACCAACCCGTTGCACCAGCAGGCCGTGCAGGGGGTCTTCCACACGCCCGGCCGCCCGCAGCGATTGCGTGTCGCCCCACATCTGCACGCGCCGAAACAACGTCAACGGGCCGTCCATGTCGGCGACAGCATCCAGCGCCTGCAGCAGCTCGCCGGCATAATCGCGCAGCGCTGCACGCCGCGCAGGAGTATCGTGAATCAGTGCTTCGCGGGTCATGCCATGCCGCGCCAGCAGATTCATCGGCAGCGGCGAGCGACCCCGTTCAACTTCGGCAGGCAGCGCGCGCAGGTTGCTGGTGAGATGTCCGAGTCCCACCACCATTGCGGCTTTTTCGCAGGGTACGTTTTCGCCAAAGCCCATGCGCGTTTCCAGCTCGGCAAAGACCCTGGCCAGCGGTATCACCGCGGCGCGTTGGCTCGCAAAATCCGCTGCGGGCGGGGCGTCCACCGACAACAACGCCGTGTCGACGGCCGCCGTCCAGCATGACGCCGGCAGCGCGCGCACCCGCGCATCGGCGAACAAGCCTTGCGTCAACGGGTGCCGTGCTTCGCCGTGCGCTGCACGCTGCATTTCCTCGCGCCACCAACCGAGTTTGGTCGCCGCAACCTGCGATTCGCTGACCTCGCGGACGGCCTTCAGCCATTCGTTCTGCAACGCGGCCAGCCCACCAAAGCGAACGCGTTCCGAGGGACGCAGGAACCGCCACGCCAGCGCGCGTTGCGGCGCCGCGTCCCGCCATTGCGCGAGATAATTGTCGAACGTTGCCTCGCTCACGCGAACTCGAACCAACTGGTGATTTGCGCAGCCGACGCGGCGATCGCATCCGGCTGCCAGCCCGCGGGATCGGCACCACCCAGATAACCCCACGCCGCCGCGACGGTGTACATGCCGGCCGCGCGGCCCGCGACGATGTCGCGCGGATCGTCTCCGACGTACAGGCATTGCGTCGGATCGACGCCGGCCAACCGGCACGCATGCAGCAATGGCGCCGGGTCGGGTTTGCGCTGCGGCAAGGTGTCGCCCCCCACCATCGCCACGGTGCGCGTCGTGTAGCCCAGCTTCTCCATTACCAGTGCCACGAGGTTGGCATTCTTGTTGCTGACCACACCCCAGGGCACGCCGCTCGCCTCGAGCTTTTCCAGCAATTCGTCGACGCCGGGAAAGGGGTGTGTATTGACCATGCCGGTCGCAGCGTAGAGTTCGAGCAAGCGTGGCAACAGGGCCAGGACCGCCGCTTCATCATCACCGACTGCCGTGCGCAGGATCGCGCGCGCGCCGCGCGAAACGATTTCCCGGACGTGCTCGAACTCGGGTACCGCGATCCCCTGCTCGTGGCACAGCACCGTCAGTGCATCATGGATGTCGCGCGCCGAATCCGCGAGGGTGCCGTCAAGGTCGAAAAACACCGCGGCGAGCGGCCCCGGCAGCGGCTTCATGGGGCGCGGCTTTGATCCGGCATGTTGCTGGCGACCAACAAATAATTGACCGCTGTGTGACGTGTCAGCCATGCTTTTCTATTCAATGGGTTATAAGCGATACCGGAGATCTCGTCGAGCACCATTCCACTGTGGCGCAGCAGTGCCGCGAGCTCGGAAGGCTTCAGGAACTGCCGGTAATCATGGGTACCGCGCGGCAGCAAGCGCGCGACGTATTCGGCACCGATGATCGCAGCGACGAAACTTGCCGGGGTCCGATTGAGCGTGGACAGGAACAGCTTGCCGCCGGGTTTCAGCATTGCGGCGAGGTCCGCAACCAGCGCCGCCGGGTCGGGCACGTGTTCGATCAATTCCATGCAACACACAGCGTCGAACATTGCCGGTTCGGTCGCCGCAAGCTCGCGCGACGAACACAGCCGGTAATCGATCGTCAGCGGTTCCGACAAGAACGTGTTGGTTTCGTACACGTGCAGTTTCGCGACTTCGATGACTTCCGGCGCGAGGTCGATGCCGGTGACCTCGGCGCCCGCCTTCGCGAGCGCCTCGCTGAGCAGGCCGCCACCGCAACCGATGTCGGCCACGCGCGCACCGCGCAAGGCAACACGTTCGGCGACGAAGGCGAGCCGCACCGGGTTCAGATCGTGCAGTGGTCGCGATTCGCCATCGGGGTCCCACCAGCGATGCGCGAGCTTGCCGAAGCGGGCAAGTTCCTCAGGGTCTGCATTGTGTGTCGTGCTGTTCACTGCATTTTGACTCGCCAAAAGCTATTTGTCCGCGAAGGGGACGCGAAAGACGCGAAGAAAGCGATGAAGCCATTTACCTGATTCTGTTTCTTTTCGCGTTCTTCGCGTTCTTCGCGGACCGATTTGCCTTGTTTACATTTACCTGACAGCCGCAATCCGTTCGCGCCAGCGATGGGCTTTTTCCAGCACGCCATCAAGATCGAAGTCGACCAGTGCACCATCGGCCAATTTGCGCGCGCCGTCGATCCACACGTCACTGACCTGGCGACGCGACACCGCATAAGCCAGGTGCGAAATCACATTGTAAAGCGGCTGGGTTTCGACTTCGTCCATCCGCACCGCGATCAGATCGGCGCGCTTGCCGGACTCGATGGAGCCGACCTTGTCGCCAACCCCGATCGCACGCGCGCCATTCAGTGTGGCGGCATGCAGCGCAAAGGCATCGTCGAACGCCGCGGCATCGCCAGCGACACCCTTGGCCAGCAGCGCCGCAGTGCGCAATTCACCGAACATGTCGAGATCGTTGTTGGATGCGCAGCCGTCGGTACCGATTGCGAGGTTCACCCCGGCCCGACGGAACTTTTCGGCGGGACAAAAGCCCGATGCGAGCTTCAGGTTGGACTCGGGGCAGTGCACCACGGAGACGCCGGCCTCGGCGCAAGTGGCAATTTCCGCGTCGCTGGCCTGGGTCATGTGCACCGCGATCAAGCGGTCATTGACCAGGCCCAGTTTCTGCAAGCGCTGCAACGGACGCAGGCCGAATTCGCGCTTGCTGTCCTCGATTTCCTGCGCCGCTTCCATCAGGTGCAGGTGCACCGGGATGTCCAGTTGGTCGGACAAGGTACGGATACGTTCGAACGAAGCGTCGGCAACCGTATACGGCGCGTGCGGTCCGAACGATGTGCCGACCAGCGGGTCGCCTTTGTACGCATCGTGTACCGCAAGCGCTCGATCAAAATACTCGTCGCGGTCTTTCGCCCACGCGCTCGGAAACTCGATGATCGGCAGCCCGACCACCGCGCGAAAACCGTGCACTTTGTACGTCGCCGCCTGCGCATCGGGAAAGAAATAGTTCTCGCTGCAGCAGGTCGTGCCGCCGCGCAGCATCTCGGCGATGGCCAGCTCAATGCCGTCACGCACGTATTCCTGGCCCATGATCTTCGCTTCGACCGGCCAGATATGTTCCCGCAGCCAGGTCATCAGCGGCAGGTCGTCGGCAAGCCCGCGCAGCAGCGTCATCGGATTGTGGGTATGTGCGTTGACAAGGCCCGGCATCACCACGTGCTCGGGCAAATCGACGCACTCGCGCGGCGTGTATTTCGCCGCGGCTGCGATGCACGGCAGCACCTCGACGATCGCGCCGCGATCGATGGCAACCGTGTGATCTTCAAGCACCACGCGGTCGGGCTCGACCGGGACGATCCAGCGGGCGGTGATCAGAAGATCAACAGGGCGTGGCGCGCGCGTCATCGGTTTTCGCTCGCATCGTGCGGGGCAATCCAGTCGCGAGCCTTACCCATCAACCAACCGCCGATCGCTCCACCCAAGACCGCACCCAGTGATTGGTGACCTATGCGCTGACCAATCCAGCTCGCCAATCCGGCGCAACATCCACAGACAACCAGCGCAACCCAGAATTGCCAGCGACCGAACCGCAAGCGGTTGTGTCGCCAGATCATCACTTCACCCGACTGACGTACTCGCCGGTACGCGTATCGACGCGGATCACTTCGTCCTGATTGACGAACAGCGGCACGCGTACGGTGGCACCGGTTTCGAGCTTGGCCGGCTTGCCGCCGCCGCCGGAGGTATCGCCGCGCAGGCCCGGATCGGTCTCGACGATCTTCAGTTCCACGAAATTCGGTGGCGCGACCGACAACGGCACACCGTTCCAGAACGTGACGATGCACCCTTCCTCACCCTTCAACCATTGCGCAGCCTCGCCCACCGCGTTCTTGTCGGCGGTGTGCTGCTCGAAATTCGCGGGGTCCATGAAGTGCCAGAACTCTCCGTCGTTGTAGAGGTACTGCATGTCGGTATCGACGACGTCGGCGCCCTCGACCCCGTCGGTCGCCTTCATGGTCTTTTCGGTGGTGCGACCATTCTTGAGGTTGCGGATCTTGATGCGGGTGAACGCCTGGCCCTTGCCGGGTTTGATGAAATCCGCACCGACTATCACGTAGGGATCGCCATCGACGATGATCTTGAGACCGTTCTTGACATCGTTGAGACCGTAGCTGGCCATGCTGCTTGCTCCGTGGGTGCGTGGCGCGCCCGTGCCGTGATGGCCCTGACCGGACGACTGACCTAGAATGACGGGTTTACCGGGCTTTCGAGACCCGGCGAAAAGGCCCACCATGATAACCGCAATCGGCCAATCCACACAGATCACGCCGAACGCTCTGGACGAATCCATCGGGGATTTGCCAAAGCACGCCGAGTCCGGCACATGCCCGGACTCGGCTTCGACGGATCAAACGAAAGGGTTTGATCCGCGCGCGGCGCATCCTTGCGCCGCAAAAATTCCAAACTTGGAATTTTCACTTCCCGACTGGCGGCAGAGCCTGCGCGATGCCGTCACCGATCCGCACGAACTGCTGGCGTTGGTGGGACTGCCACAGCTCGTCGACCGGTTGCCCGCCAACGACGCGGGATTTGCGTTGAAGGTGCCGCGCGGGTTTGTCGCCCGCATGTGCCACGGCGACCCGCACGACCCGTTGCTGCTGCAGGTCCTGCCGCAACTGGTCGAACTGGACGCCGCGGCAGGCTTCGTCGACGACGCCGTGGGCGACCTCGATGCAATCAGCGGACATGGGGTACTGCACAAGTACGAAGGCCGCGCGCTGTTGATCGCGGCCGGCAGTTGCGCGGTCAATTGCCGGTACTGTTTCCGCCGGCATTTCCCCTACGCCGAGGAACTCGCCGCCGGCCACGCTTGGCGCGAGGCGGTCGCGTGTCTCGCCGCCGATGCTTCGATCCGCGAGGTGATTCTGTCCGGCGGTGACCCGTTGGTGCTTTCGACACAAAAGTTGACGGAGCTGACCGACGCACTCCGCGGGCTGCCGCAGGTGATCCGTTTGCGCATCCATTCGCGCTTGCCGGTGGTGCTGCCAGAACGCATCGACGATGCCTTCATCAAGTGGTTGTCGGGGCTGCCGTTGCAGCGCGTAATGATCCTGCACGCGAACCACCCGAACGAGCTGGACGCAAGCGTTGGCGCGGCTTGCAGGCGTTTGCACGAAGCCGGCACAACGCTGCTCAACCAGTCCGTACTGTTGCGCGGCATCAACGACGACGCGGACGTTTTGGGCGAACTTTCCGAGCGGTTATTCGCCTTCGGTGTGCTGCCCTATTACCTGCACCAGATC
>JBOHYW010000102.1:0-12977 GCA_050738155.1 Rhodanobacteraceae bacterium | reverse complement strand
CCGCGCTTGTCATGCCAGGTTTCGTCGGCCTGGTAGATGTTGTCGATGAAGACTTTCCGCGGACTCCAGTTGTCGATCGAGCGTTTCAGGAAGTCGCCGCGTTCCAGGATCAGGATTTTCTTGCCGGTGGGCGCCAGCCGTTGCGCGAGGCTCGCGCCACCGGGACCGGAACCGATCACGATGACGTCGAAACGATTGTCGGGCATGGCCTGTCCTTGGATGGCGACGAAGCTCGTTGTTGTACCACGATGCAACCTCAGGCGCAGGTCGGTCGGCGCGCAAGCTGCCAGCAATTGGACGCGTGCCGTCGTGCGGCTATACTTGCGCGGTTATCTGGCGTCCGCGGGGGTTCCGAGGACACCTCAAAAGCCATGACCATGGGAGTCTGTTCGTGAGCACGCATCTCACCCCGTCCGATCGTACCTTCATGCGGCAGTTCGCGATCCTGATCGCCGTGCTCGCGGGTACCGCGGTGATACTGACCATCATCGGCACGCTGGTGTGGGCGTCGCTGCCCAAGTACAGCAATCATCGTGAAGTGGAACGTGCCAGCGGTCGCATCACGCCCGTCAGCGCGGTGTACGCCGGTGATACCGGTCGTGCCGCGATGCAGGCTGCCAAGGCCGCCGCCGCCAAGGCCGCGGCTTCGCAGGTTGCCTACGGCGGCACGCTGGATGGCAAGACCATCTTCAACCATCTTTGCACCACCTGCCATACCACCGGCGCCACCGGTGCGCCCAAGATCACCGACAAGGCCGCGTGGGCGCCACGCATCAAGGAAGGCATCGCCACCTTGATCAAGCACGCCGAGGACGGTTACACCGGTCCGGATGGCAACCACATGCCGGCGCGTGGCGGCAACCCGGCGCTCAGCGACGCGCAGGTCGAAGCGACCGTGAAATGGATAGTGTCGCAGGTCAAGCAGTGACGGGTGAGGGTTGACGCCGCTGGCGCGGCCTCTTCTTGATTGCCGTCACCCCGGGGCGAGCTGAAACCTTTCGTATCGTCGTCCCGGCGATCAGCAAGTGCAGGTTGGGCTGACGCCGGGTTTATCGGCGGAAGCCCAACATCACCCGCTTGGTACATCACTCCGCCGGTCGTCGCAATCAATGCTTGCGCGGTGACGCACCGTCGGCGTCCCGCGCGGGCGCGTGCTGGACTTCGCCAAGTACCCACGGCACCACCTGCGCGGCGAGTTGATCGTCGGCGGTGCCGAACGCGGTGACGATTTGTGGAACCTGGGTGCCGGATGGTTGCTCGGTGATCACGAAGCTGCGGGTGGCGAGCACGCGGCGCGAGCCGCCGCGACGCAGTTGCGCGTCGTAGCGCACCACCACCACCGGCGCGCCGTTGCGGTATTCGGATTGGAATGCACGCAGGTCGCCACTCAAGGTGTAGTCGGACGCGAAGTGGTCATCGTCGGTGGTCACCGCGGGCAGTTTCGCAGCCATGAATGCATCGACCAGCCGGTTGCGCACCAGCAGCGCCGGCGATTCGCTCCAGCGTGCGCCCTTGTAGGTGCTGACCTGGCCCGCCGCTGGCAGCACCACGATGCCTGCCTGGTTGAGCAACCCTGCCGTGTTGGGGGCGTCGATGCGCAGGCTGAAATCGGCGGCTGTCGTGGTGGCAGGCGGCGCCGGCGTGACCACGGGTTGCCAGATTTGCACGGGTTCGCGCTCGGGCAGGATCGAGCAGGCGGCGAGTAGCGCGGCCGCGCCGAACGCAACGCACAGTGCGCGTGAGACGGACGTGATTTTCGACAAGGTCATGGCTGCGTCCTCTGGGAACCTCTGATGAACCACGCAAGTTGCCCGGCGCAGCAGGTCGTTCGAAGGGTCTTCATTGCTTGGGCGTGAATTCGTCGGCGTGATCGCGACCGAGCAGGTAACCGGCCGGGTTGGCCTGCAACTGGCTGGTGATCTGGTGGATGTCGCGCAGTGTGGAACGCAATTCGCGCAGGGTCGGGCCGATCTGGTCGACGCCGCGCAAGCCCGATTGCAGCGAACCGCGGTTTTCGGTCAGCAACTCGTTCAGGGTCGCGGTGGTTTGCTGCAGTGAGGCCATCGCCTTCTGGGCGCTCTCGATGGTTTTTCCACCCGGCCCGTTGACGAGGCGGTTGACACCGGCGAGGGTCTGGTTGAGTTCGGTGGATGCGGCTGCAGCCTGCTGGATCAGTTGCCGCAGGTCGTCACGCTCGGCGGCGAGCGCGCTGGTGGTCTTGTCGATGTTTGCGAGCGTGTGGTTGATGCGATCGACATTCTGGCTGGATACGATCTTGCCGAGCCGGTCGAGAATCCCATTCAGCGACGTCACCACGTCGCTGCCCGAAGAGAGCAGCGACGTCAGGGCCGAACTTTCGGACTGGATCACCGGTACGGGATCGCTCGGACTCGGCATCAACGACGCGCTGTCGGGTGCGCCGCCGGTCAACTGCACGAAGGCGACGCCGGTGAGGCCGAGCAGGCCGAGCTTGGCGCGGGTATCCGTCTTGATCGGCGTGTCGGCGGCGACCCGGATGCGCGCCAGCACCTTGCGCGGGTCTTTCGGATCCAGCTTCAACTGGCTGACTTCGCCGACCTGGATACCGTTGTATTGCACCGTGCTGCCCTTGGACAGACCGGTCACGGCTTCGGTGAACACGATGTCGTAATAGTGGTATTGGCGGTTGATGCTGGTCTTGGCCAGCCACAATGCGAACAGCACCCCGCACACCACTACCGCGAGGGCGAACGTGCCGATCAATACGTGGTGGGCCTTGGTTTCCATAGCGGTTTCCTCAAGTCATCGCGTGGATCGCGTTGGCCGCGCGCCCGCGTGGTCCGCCGAAATATTCGCGAACCCAAGGGTCGTCGAAGCGCTCCACCTTGTCCAGCGAATCGGCCACGACCACGCGCTTGTGCGCCAGCACCGCGACGCGGTCGCAGATCGCGTGCAGCGAATCGAGGTCGTGGGTGATCATGAATACGGTCAGCCCCAGCGCGTCGCGCAGGGTGCGGATCAAGTGGTCGAACGCGGCCGCCGCGATCGGGTCGAGCCCCGAGGTCGGTTCGTCGAGGAACACGATCTCCGGGTCCAGCGCCAGCGCACGCGCCAGCGCCGCGCGCTTGCGCATGCCGCCGGAAAGTTCCGATGGAAACTTGTGGCGCGTTTCCGGCGGCAGGTCGGCCAGGGCGATTTTCAGCGCCGCCACGCGCAGCGCGTCGTGCGGCGACAGCTCGGTATGTTCGCGCAGCGGCACCCGCACGTTCTCGCTCACGGTCAATGAAGAAAACAGCGCGCCATCCTGGAACAACACGCCGAAGCGGCTCTCGATGGCAATGCGTTCGCGCGCCGGTAGCGCGTGCAGATCGCGCCCGAACAGCCGCACCGTGCCGGCGTCCGGTCGGCGCAGGCCAAGGATCGCGCGCAACAGCACCGACTTGCCAGTGCCCGAGCCGCCGACGATGCCGAGAATTTCGCCGCGGTACACGTCGAGGTCGAGATTGTCGTGCACGACCTGCTCGCCGAACTGGCTGCGCAACCCGCGTACCTCGACGATCGCCTCGTGCGGTTTGGCGGCAACGGCATTCACCAGCCCATCTCCATGAAGAACAGCGCGGCGACCGCATCGACCAGGATCACCATGAAAATCGATTGCACCACGCTGGAGGTAGTGCGCTGGCCAACCGATTCGGCGCTGCCCTGGACCTTGAAACCTTCAATGCAGCCGACCACCGCGATCAGGAACGCGAGGATCGGCGCCTTGGCAAGGCCCAGCCATAGGTAGCGGATCGGGGTATCGGTGCGGAACACCGCGAGGAACATCGATGGCGAGATGTTCAGCGCGAACCAGCACACCAGTGCGCCGCCGACGATGCCGGCGATCATCGACAGGAAGGTCAGAAGCGGCATCACCAATACCAGCGCCAACACCCGCGGCAGCACCAGCAGTTCGACCGGGTCGAGGCCCATGGTGCGCATCGCATCGACTTCCTCGCCCACCTTCATGGCGCCGATTTGTGCGGTGAAGGCGCTGGCGGTGCGCCCGGCCAGCAGGATGGCGGTCAGCAGCACCGCAAGTTCGCGCAGGAACGCGTAACTGACCAGGTCGACCGTGAACACCGTCGCGCCGTAGCGTTGCAGCGCGGTGGCGCCGAGGAACGCGATCACCGCGCCGATCAGGAACGACAGCATCACCACGATCGGCACCGCATCGAGGCCGGTCTGTTCCATGTGGTAGATCAACGAAGTGACCCGCCAGCGTTTCGGGCGCCAGATGGTCCGCGCCAGCGTTTCCAGCGTCATGCCGATGAAGCCGAGCAGCTTCAGCGTCAGTTTCCAGAGGTGCACCACGTTGTCGCCGATGCGTTCGAGCAGGTCGACGAAGCCGAAGTTGCGCGGCGGCGGCGGACGGTGTGCGTAGATTTCCGCGACCGCATCACTGACGGTGTCGAGCAGGCCGCGTATTTCGTGTGGAACATCGCAGTCGTGTTCGGCCAACCATTGCAGGCATTTGGGACCCAGCGCAACTGCAATCAAGCCGGCGCCGGCGGTGTCAATGCGCGCGACGTCGTTGAAATCGACGTCCGGGGTTTCCGGCAGGTGCGGCTTCACTGCGTCCAGTTGAGCTTCGAGCGCGGCGAAGTGCGGCAGCGTCCAGTCGCCGGAGAAGCGCAGCACGTTCTCGCCGGTTTCAGGCAACGGCAGCCATTCCACGGTGCCGGGGGTGCTGGTGTCGCGATCCATTCGCGCAATCTACCAGCGATGATGGACCTGTTGTGCGATCGTCCCTGATCGCCGCGTCCCCAACCTGGTGAATCCGTGGAGCTGCGCGCGTCCGGGAAAGACCAGAGCGGCCATCCATGGCCTGACTTTTCGATCGCTCTTGCGACCATCCCTGATCGCCGCCTCGCCGGGGCCCCTTGATCAATACAGCTACCGGCACCGGGGGAGACCAGAGCGGCCATCCATGGCCTGACTTTTCGGTCGCTCTTGCGATCATCCCTGATCGCCGCCTCGCCGGAGCCCTTGATCAATACAGCTACCGGCACCGGGGGAGACCAGAGCGGCCATCCATGGCCTGACTTTTCACAACAGCCGCTTCGAGTGGAATGCCCCTCTTGCTGGTCCTGGACGTTCGCACTGCGTGACGGGACCGGCGATAATGCCCGGCTTCCACCGCGGGATGATCGACATGACCCAGCAGACAGTGCTCAACGCCACCCACCGCGCCGCTGGCGCCCGGATGGTGGACTTCGGCGGCTGGGACATGCCGTTGCATTACGGTTCGCAGATCGACGAACACCACGCGGTGCGCCGTGACGCAGGGATGTTCGACGTCTCGCACATGACCGTGGTCGATCTGCATGGCACGCGCTGCCGCGAATTCCTGCGCCAGCTGCTCGCCAACAACATCGACAAGCTGAAAAAGCCCGGCAAGGCCATCTATTCGTGCATGTTGAACGAGCGCGGCGGGGTGATCGATGACCTGATCACGTACTTTCTGGCCGAGGATTTCTATCGCGTCGTGGTGAACGCTGCGACCCATGACAAGGACCTGGCGTGGATCACGCAGCAGGCGCAAGCATTCGATGTGAAGGTGACCGAGCGCGCCGAGCTGGCGATGATCGCGGTGCAGGGCCCGCACGCACGCGCGAAAGTGCTGGGTTTGCTCGATGCTGGTGACCGTGAACGCACGGAAAAACTCGGCAAGTTCGTCGCCACCGAGACGCGCGGCCCGGACGGCATGCCGCTGTTCGTGGCGCGCACCGGTTACACCGGCGAGGATGGTTTCGAGATCATCGTGCCCGATCAATTCGCCGTCCAATTATGGAATGCGCTCGCTGCGGCCGGTGTGCAGCCGGCCGGGTTGGGCGCGCGCGATACGCTGCGGCTCGAGGCCGGCATGAACCTTTATGGTCAGGACATGACCGAGAGCGTCACCCCGTGGGAAGCCGGCCTCGCCTGGACGGTGTCGCTGGACGAGGGTCGCGACTTCATCGGCCGCGGCGCGCTCGAGCAACAGAAGGCCGCGGGCGTGCCGCGTGATCTGATCGGCGTGGTGCTGGACGACAAGGGTGTGTTGCGGCATGGCCAGCGCGTGGTCACGCCGGCTGGCGACGGCGAGATCCTGTCCGGCATCTTTTCGCCGACACTGGGCAAGGCGATCGGCTTCGCGCGGGTGCCGACTGGCGCGCGCGACGGCCTGCGCGTGGACATCCGCGGGCGCGAGTTGCCGCTGCGGGCGGTGAAGTATCCGTTCGTCAGGGATGGCAAGGGATGTATTTGAGCGATCGTCCATGATCGCCGCTTCGGTTCGGTGGATCGTCTCTTTCGGGGCAGTCGGTCACCAACACCAGAACGGCCATCCATGGCCTGACTTTCCACAACAGCCGCTTCGATCGCGGCGTTAGAATCACTAGCTTTACGACCAACCAGAGGGCCGAACCATGAGCGACATTCCCGGTGATCTGAAATTCCAGAAATCGCACGAGTGGGTGCGTGTCGAAGACGCGAGCCAGGTCCGCATCGGCATTTCCGACCATGCCCAGGAATTGCTGGGCGATTTGGTGTATGTCGAATTGCCCAAGGTCGGCGACAAGATCGAGGCCGGCACCGGTTGCGCAGTGGTCGAATCGGTCAAGGCCGCGTCCGACATTTACGCGCCGGTCAGTGGCGAGGTGGTGGCGGTGAATGATGCGCTCGCCGACAAGCCGGAAACGATCAACGAAGACGCTTACGGTGATGGTTGGCTGTTCGTCGTGAAGATCGAAAATCCGGAAGAACTGGATGCATTGCTCGGCCCCGACGACTACGCCGAACTGGTCGAGAACGACGAGCACTGAACGCACGCCGGTATCGCGTCGGTGGTGTTCGCGAGTCGTCGATGACGCGTTTTTGCGTTGATCGTGAGCACGAATTCTCCGTTCCGGTGAAAAAATTTGCGCGCAGATTTGCCGGCCGTTCAGCCGTTGCAGGCCGCCGTTGATGGTTGCGAAATTCGTTGGTTCCGGCTCGCGTGGTTTGCGCCTCGTGCAATCGTGCCGGCATGCGATTGCACGCTTGAAATCCAGTATCCGCGCGGTTTTCAGCGGTTCGATATGGTGGATGAGTCATTTTGATATGGACGCCTAAACGGCTAGAACATGATGTTGGCCGGGTGCCGCTAAATGCATTCGGTGGGCAGTGAAGGGGTGTGGTGGAACACTCGCAAGAGCTTCATTCGCCGCAAAAAATCGATTGACACCACGATTGCATGGGGCTAGCTTTCCGCCCGACGACATGTAGCACGACGGGAAACATGCCGACTGCCAAGTACATCAAGCCGTATATCGAGCATGGGCTGAAATCCGACAAGGTTCGGAAGATTACTGTTTCAGTTCCCATGCATGTACTTCGGCTGCTCTCCGACGAGCGCACACGTCGTCAAGTGTCCAACCTGCGGCACGCCACGAACAGCGATCTTTTGTGCGAGGCGTTTCTGCATGCGTTCACTGGGCAACCACTGCCAACTGATGAGGAGCTAAGACGAACCATGGTTACCAAGAAAGCTGCGAAGAAACCCGCCAAGAAGGCGGCCAAGAAAACTGTCCGCAAGTCCGCCAAGGCGAAGACCGCCACGGCACGCAAGACTGCACGCAAGCCCGCCCGCAAGGCGGCCAAGAAAGTAGCGAAGAAGCCGGCTCGCAAGACCGCGGCCAAGAAAACCGCACGCAAGCGCACCGCGAAGAAGGCCGTGATGGCCAAGACCGCACGTGCCAGCAAGACCAAGCGCACGGCGAAGAAGGCAAAGAAGTAAGCAACACGCTCCATCGTTGTACGGTTAAACACGACATTCATAACGACAAGCCTGCCCTCCCTGCGATGCCCAGCGCGGGGAGTTCGCGGGCAACAGGTTCAGGTGTTGGCCCCGGTTCTGCCGGGGCTTTCCGTTTTCAGGGATAGTGTTTTTGGGGAGCTGCCGAACAGTGGCAGCAGGCGCCAGAGTGTCGAATCCGTCACACCACGGCTCGTGCGGTTGGCGCAGCCTCGCGCGCGTCGGGTAGCGTGCGCCCGAATGGAACAGTTTGTGCATGGCAATCCCGCAGGGGATGAACTTCACTCTTTGCCTACAGGTGGGTGCATGAATACTTTCCTATCCAGTCGTTCCCTCTCGGCCCCGTCGAAGCGATCCGCCCTGTGCGGTGCGCTGGTGTTGACGGGCATGGTGCTGTTGTTGGCGGGCTGCGGCCAAGGGCAACAAACGGCATCGAAAACCGCTGCGGGCAGCAGTGCGAAGCCGGCCACGTCGGCATCCGCCAAGACTTCGGCTTCGGCTCCGGCCGCGTTGCCCGCGCAGACGCCCGCCGCCGCCGCGAGCGCCGCGAAGGCGGCAGCGCAGGCAGCGCAACAGGTCGCCGTGGCGCAAGCCAAGCTGGCCTCGATGAGCGTGCCCGATCTTCTGACCGCCGCACGCGAGGCCTACGGCCAGCATCGCCTGATCGCGCCGGCTGGCGACAACGCGATGGAATATTACGAAGCGGTGCTGGCCAAGGACCCGAACAACCAGGTGGCCAAGGATGCGTTGCGCGAAACCTTCCCGTTCGGCGTGCCGGACGTCGAGAAGGCCATCTCGCAGAGCAACTTCGCTGAAGCCAGTCGCGAGATCGACCTGCTGTCCAAGGCCGACCCCACCAACTACACCTTGACGCTGTTGCGTTCCAAGTTGGACGCGCAGAAGAAATTGCTGGTGCGCCAACAGCAGCAACAACAGCAAAAGGCGCAGAAGGCCGTCGCATTGGCGGCCGCCAAGCAGGCCGAGGCCGAAAAGGCTGCGCAGGAAGCAGCGGCTGCCAAGGCCGCGGCAGCGGCGGCGGAAGCGGCCAAGGCCGAGGTGGCGTCGCGCAAGCCCGCACGGCCGGTTGCGCCACCGCCGCCGCCGAAGCCGGTGGGCGTCACCCACGGTGCAAAAGTGGTCTCGATGGCCTCGCCGCAGTACCCGGTGGAAGCGGCACGCAACCAGACCTCAGGCTACGCGGTGGTACAGTTCACCGTCGAACCGAACGGTTCGGTGAAGAACGCGCACGTGATCAATTCGCAGCCGCGTCGCGTGTTCGACCACGCCGCGGTGCAGGCGATCGAACGCTCCAAGTTCGAGCCCGCCATGAAGAACGGGCAAGCCATTCCCGCCGTCCTGCAGCGTCGCATCGACTTCAAGTTCGGTGGGTGAAATCCATTCCGCTGCGCGGAATGGATTTCAGGCGCGGCAGGGATGCCGCGCCGGTGTGAGCCGCACCATGGACGGTTGCTCGCGACGCCACTTCACTGCGCCGCTGCCGCGAGATTCAGCAGGCAGCACGTAGGGCGGATCAAGGCACGAGCGCAGAAGCGCGTGCCGGATCCGCCGTTGACCTCAACGTTTGCGACGCGCGCTTCGGTGTCGACGTCTGGCCGGATGGTCAACCTTGTTCAACCCGGCCCAATCCTGATGTGGCAATCCCAGCAGCGCGTCGAACAGCATCGGCATCAGCCCCGATGGTGTGGGGCTTTCGCAGTTCCACAGCACCACCGCGCCGGTGTGGTATTCGGGGAAGAAGCCGATCATCGAGCGGTAGCCCTGCACGGCGCCGGCGTGGAAGATCAGCGTGTGCCCGGCATAGTCGTACACGCGCCAGCCGAGCGCATAGGACGCCTTCTCGACACGCGCGCGGCGCCAGTTCGAAAACAACCGCTCGCCGGGTGTGGCGATCACCGGTGAGTGCAGCACTTCCAGCAGCGAATCCGGCAGCACCGACGGACGTCCGCCCATCTGTGCGATCAGCCATTGCTCCATGTCACGGATGCTGGCATTGACGCCGGCTGCGGGCGGAATATAGAAGTGGGCATTGGGCTCGTACGCGACCCACTGGTTGCGACGCTTGTAATGCGGACGCGCCCAATCGCGGCTGTCCTCCAGTCCGTCGCGGCCATAGCTGGCGGTGGTCATGCCGAGTGGCACGAACAGGTAGCGGTCGACCATGCTGATGAAGAACTGTCCGGTCTTGGCGTGGATCACGTCGCCGATCAACGAGAACGCGATGTTCTGATAGCCATAACAGTCACCCGGATCACAGGTCAGCGGTACGTCGGCAATCTTGCGCTCCAGCTTCTGGTACGGCACGCCACTCGACAACAGGTTGTCGTAGGCGTTGTGCGGCAGGCCGATGCTTTGGCTCAAAATGTCGCGCACCGTCGCTTGTTGCGAGGCGTCGGCATCGCGCAGTTTGAAAAACGGCAACACGCTGGCGAGCTTGGTGTCCCAGGTCAGCGCGCCCCGGCGCACCAGCATGCCGGTCAACGCAGTGGCGAAGGCCTTGGAAAGCGAAGCCAGCCGGAACACGGTGTCCGGCCTGACCTTGGCGCCGGTGCTGGCGTTGGCATAGCCGAGCGTGCGCTCGTAACGGACCCGATCATTGACGATCACCGCAGTGGCGAGACCGGCAGTGCGGTTTTCCGCGGCAAGCTGGTCCAGCCAGTGGTCGTAGTCCTTGATGGCCGCGTTGATACGGCTGGCGGGCAGGCGCGCCTGCTTGCCGGTGTGCACCACGGTGGGTTGCGGCGGCAGCGGGTTGCCTTGCTCCTGCGCGCGCGGCGCGGCGGTTGCGAAACCGGCCAAGAGGGTGCAGGCGAGTCCCGCACAGAAAGCGAATCGACGCATGCTATGCTCAAATTATTGTGCGATCATCCATGATCGCGGCCCCGCTGGATGCGCGGGCCAACGAATACGTTGATGCCCCACGGACACCGGAGCGGGCTTCCTGCCCTGACTTTTCATGTTTGTGCGATCATCCTGATCGCGGCCTTGCTGGATACGCGGGCAAATGAATACGATGATGCCCCACGGACACCAGAGCGGGCTTCCTGCCCTGACTTTTCATGTTTGTGCGATCATCCTGATCGCGGCCTCGCTGGATGCGCGGGCCAACGAAGACGTTGATGCCTCACGGACACCAGAGCGGGCCTCCTGCCCTGACTTTCCACAACAGCCGCACCAAACAAAACTGAGGAGACGACATTGACGGGTCTGATCATCATCCTGATCATCATCGCCATCATTGTGATTTACCTGATCGCGATCTACAACGGCTTGGTCACCTCGCGCAACGCGTACAAGAACGCGTTTGCGCAAATCGACGTGCAGCTTACCCGCCGCCACGACCTGATTCCAAATCTCGTCGAGACGGCCAAAGGATACATTGCGCACGAACGCGAGACGCTCGAAGCCGTCACCCAGGCACGCACCGCCGCGGTCAATGGCTTGGCCGCCGCCAAGGCACAGCCAGGCGACCCGAATGCGATGAAGCAACTGTCGGGCAGCGAGAACCAGCTCACCCAGGCACTCGGCCGGCTGTTCGCGGTCAGCGAGGCGTACCCCGACCTCAAGGCCAACCAGAACATGATGCAGTTGTCGGAAGAACTCACCTCGACCGAAAACCGCGTCGCGTTCGCGCGGCAGGCCTACAACGATTCGGTGATGACCTACAACAACAAGGTCCAGGTGTTTCCGTCGACGTTGGTGGCCGGTCCGTTCGGGTTCACCCCGGCCGAGCAGTTGGCGATCGACGATCCGGCGAAGCGGGAAGTGCCGAAGGTTAGTTTCTCCTGAGCCAAGGCGGCTCACGGTTGGCGAGCCATGAAGGGCAAAGTGGTAGGGCGGATCAAGGCGCGCAGCGCCGGATCCGCCGCCATGGCGGCTTGATCCGGCCTACTTTTTCATGTCCTCCCTGATCGCGGCCTTGCCGGAGGCGCGGACAAAACGGATAGGTTGATGCGCCACCAACACCAGAGCGGGCTTCCTGCCCTGACTTTCCACAACAGCCGCTTCGAGCGGAGCATCGTGGCAGGTTAACGGCTTGCGACATCAGCGTTCCCGACTCCCGAATCTCCATTCCCGATTCTCGTACCACTATGGATTTCTTTGCCCAACAAGCCAAGATTCGCCGCTCCAGCCACCACCTGGTATGGCTGTTCGCACTCGCAGTGTTGGCGATCATCATCGCGGTCGACCTGATTTGCGCGTTCGTGCTGGGCGTCGGTTTGCGGCCGCTGCCGTTGCTCGGGATCGCCGCCGCGGTGGTGGTGGTGATCGGGCTGTGTTCGGCCTATCGCGTAGCCAGCCTTGCAGGCGGCGGCGCGGCGGTTGCGCGTGAGATGGATGCGATCGAAGTACCCGCCGACACCACCGATCCGCAGTGGCGGCGCCTGCGCAACGTGATCGAGGAAGTGGCGATCGCCTCGGGCGTGCCGGTGCCTGAAATCTACGTGATGCAGAACGAAGCCGGCATCAATGCATTCGCGGCGGGCTACACGCCGACCGACGCGGCGGTGTGCGTGACGCAAGGCTGTCTCGACAAGTTGAGCCGCGACGAATTGCAGGGCGTGATCGCGCACGAGTTCAGCCACGTGCTGAATGGTGACATGCGCCTCAACATCCGCCTGATGGGCCTGCTGTTCGGGATCATGGCACTCTGGGTGGTCGGCCGCTTCCTGATGTGGGGCGGCTTCTTCGGTGTCGGTGGCGGCGGTGGCGGCCGCGATCGTCGCGGTGGTGGTGGCCAGGTCGCGCTGGCGGGCCTCGCGCTTCTGATCGTCGGTTCGATCGGGGTGTTTTTCGGGCGCCTGATCCAGGCTGCCATCGCGCGTGAACGCGAGTCACTGGCCGACGCGTCGGCGGTGCAGTTCACGCGCCAGACTTCAGGTATCGCCGGTGCACTCAAGAAGATCGCCGCGATCGTGGAAGGCTCGGCGCTGCAGAACCCGCGCCGCGACGAGGTGCGGCACATGCTGTTCGGCGATGCCGAGCAAAGCTCATGGTTCGCGACCCACCCGCCGATCCTCGAACGCATCAAGGCGCTGGAGCCGGGGTTCAAATCCGAGGAGCTGGATGCCTACGTCAAGCAATGGTTGGCAGCGGGCGGCGATCCCGATTCCATCGATTTGCATGCCGAGGAACATCCATGGGGAAAGGGCGTGCATGACTT
>JBOHYW010000101.1:0-13064 GCA_050738155.1 Rhodanobacteraceae bacterium | reverse complement strand
TGTCGACCTGATGCGTGCGCTTTTTGCCGCGCTCGATCGTCCGGCGCGCATCGTCTATCGGGATATGCCGGAAGCGCTGCGCAACCAATACCAGTATTTCACCCAGGCGCGAATGGATCGCCTGCATCAAGCCGGCTTTGTGCAACCCTTCAGATCGGTCGAGGAAGGCGTGCGGCTTTACGTTGAGCGCTACCTGTCGCAACCGGACATCTACCGATGATGATTCACATGCGCTCTCCCGTCAGGCACGTGATCTTCGACCGCGACGGCGTCCTTAACGCCGAGCCACACGACGGCGGTTACGTCACCGACTGGGCGCAATGGCGGTGGCTCCCCGGCGTCCTTGAAGGCCTTGCGATGCTCAGTTCGGAGGGGGTGTGTATTTCAATCGCCACCAACCAATCCTGTGTCGGCCGCGGCATCCTCTCACGCGGTCAACTGGAAACGATCCATGCCCGCATGCTCGACGAAGCAGCGCGGACAGGTGGTGTGATCAACCACCTGTTCGTCTGTCGGCACGCACCGGAGAGGGGGTGCGGCTGTCGCAAGCCCGCGCCGGGGCTGCTTCGGAAAGCGCTGCAAGCAACGGGGATCCCCCGCCACGCGACGATCGCCGTGGGTGATGATCTCCGTGATCTGCAGGCTGCAAAGTCGGCCGGAATTCCTGCGGCGCTGGTGCGAACCGGGAAAGGCACCCTGACCGAAGCCACGGTCGCCGGTATCAATGTGCCCGTTTTTGACGGCATCCGCGAGTTCGCTTCCGCGCTCCTGTCCAACTCGATCGTCCTTGCGACGCCGGAGATCTCGTGAACATCCTGTCAATATTCGAAGAGCACAACGCCGTGATGCGTGCCGCTGCAGAGCTTTCGCCGTTGCTCGAAGAAGCCACCAGCCTGTTGCAGACATGCCTGGTGTCCGGGCACAAGGTACTCGCGTGCGGCAATGGCGGCAGCGCCGCGGCAGCACAACATTTCGTCGCCGAACTGGTCTGTCGCTTTCGCAACAATCGGCGTGCACTGGCGGCGGTCGCCCTGACCTCGGACACGATGACCTTGACGGCAATCGGCAACGACTTGGGCTACGACCAAGTGTTCGCGCGCCAAGTTGAAGCAATTGCGCGACCGGGTGATGTTCTGGTTGCAATCAGCACCAGCGGGAATTCGACGAACGTCATTGCGGCAGCGAAAGTCGCGCGATCAGTCCGGTGCAAAATCGTTGCGCTGACAGGCATGAGCGGAGGCTTGCTTGCGCCACTTGCGGACATCACGTTGAAGGCGCCATCACCAGTTGCCGCGCGGATTCAAGAGGTTCACGACGTCTGGATCCACGCGATCGCGGAAGCACTGGAAGCCGATGCGGATGCATGACCAAGCCATGGGCAGGCAAGGCGGAAACCTTGACAGTTCCTTCCTGGCCAGCATTTTCAGCCGGGTGCGCGATCTCACTGTGTGGGTCGTGGGCGACACGATGCTCGACGAATACGCCATCGGTGATGTGGCCCGCATCTCCCCGGAAGCCCCCGTACCCGTGCTGCGCGTGCAGCGCCTTGAAGATCGCCTCGGCGGCGCGGCCAACGTAGCCCGCCAGGTCGCAGTGCTGGGAGCCCATGTCAGTCTTGCGGGATGGGTGGGGGAAGACATGGCAGGCAACCGTATCCTCGAGCTGTGCGGGAACTCGCGGATCGATACCCGCGCGGTGCGACAAACCGCATCGCGTGGGACGACCCGAAAACTGCGCGGGCTCGCCCGCAACCAGCAACTGGTTCGGCTGGATTGGGAAGACACCACGCCCTGCCCGGTCGAAGAAGCCTGCTGGATCGTCGAACGCCTCCAGCAAGGCCGCGCCCCGAATGTCATCATCCTGAGCGATTACGCAAAGGGCGCGCTGGTCCCAGCGCTCGTCGACGATATCAGGGGAATCGCCGCACCCTTGGGCGCTTGCATCGTAGTCGATCCCAAGCAGCGTGATTTCCGCACCTATCGAGGTGCGAACATCATCACGCCCAACCTGCAGGAACTGGAAATCGCCGCAGGAAAGACATTCGACCCGGAGGACACGTCGTCCATCGCCGCATGCGCGCAATCGCTCGCTTTGGATGTTGGTGCCGACGCATTGATCGTCACCCGTGGACAGCGTGGCATGCTGGTGACGCCAGCCCACGGCGCGCCTCACGTCATCTCGGCGCGCGGACGTTCACTGTTCGATCCTACGGGCGCGGGCGACACCGTGGTCGCGGTATTGGCCACGACGTTTGCCGCCGGGGCGACCTTTGTCGAAGCCGCAAAGATTGCCAATGCCACCGCCGGGATCACCGTCGGCAGGATTGGAGCGGTCAGCGTCGAGGCGAACGAGATCATCGAGTTCCTGGGCGGTGAAAGCACCCACAAGGTGATGGATCTCGGCAGACTCGTCACCCAGGTCGAATGTTGGCGAAATGCACGCAAGCGCATTGTGTTCACCAACGGATGCTTCGACCTGCTCCACGCGGGCCACCTGTCGCTTCTGCACCAGGCGGCGCAACATGGGGATGTCCTCATCGTGGCGATCAACAGCGACGCATCCGTGCGAAAGCTCAAGGGACCCGAGAGGCCGCTCATTGCCGAGCGCGAGCGTGCCGCGATGCTGGCTGCGCTTGCTTGCGTCGATGCCGTTACGGTCTTCGAGGAAGACACGCCCTTGGAGGTGTTGCAGGCCATTCGTCCCGACATCCTGGTGAAAGGCCACGACTATCAAGTCGAACAGGTTGTGGGACGTGAACTGGTGGAATCCGCCGGCGGCAGCATCGTCCTCGTGCCGCTCTTGCCAGGAAAATCCACGACCGTCCTGGTCGATCGAATTGCCAATCGCGGTCCGGCGCACTTGCCGGACTGCTGAAACCGAACGTTGCGTTCCGCTGACGGAGCAACGCCATCCGCCCAGCACCAGCGCCGAGACCACGCTGACTCCACAGCGCCATGTCGCGTCGCGGACGAGCAACAGCGCGAGCAATGGAAACAACAGATAGAACTGTTCCTCGACACACAGCGACCACGCGTGTGAGAAGGCACTGCGGTTGGAAGTGGATCGACCGGCACGCGAACACGGTCGCGGTGACGGGTGTACTGCCCGCCACTTTCTGCATGTGGGGCTTTGACGGGCAATGGATGGGTTTCGCCACCAATGTCGTCGGATATCCAGTGCTGGCAGTCGCCATGACGGCACTGGTGGCTGCGGCTGCGAGTGAAAACGGTGTACTGGCTTTCTCAACAGCCTGTTAGAACCCTGTTGCGAGCTGAAAGGCCGCACATCCGTCCTCGCGGACAATAGCAGTCGCTCGCACCAACACCTGAAAGTTCGCACTGGATCGGTCAGCGACGGTGTCTCCGCGGGCCATGTCAGTCGCCACGAGTTTCGGTCACAGTCCGGCCAGAACCGGTCAGTCGCCGCCTCTGCCAAGTTGCCCGAGAGCTGCCGTACAAACCCGCTTGGCTCGCAACCCCATTGTCATTCTTGGCCACCTGTTCACTACGATAACCTTGCGTTGAGTTACTCACCCGACGTCAATGGTGCCCAGGGCGATTCGGCAATTCCAGGGGGTCGTTCGGCAGCGTTGCGCCCAAGAGCACCTGCAGCGCCACCCTTTGCTCCAGCAAGGTCTCATCAAGGCCCAGCAAAGACAATTGGCGATCGAACACGTTGACTTGAAGTCGGACTTGAGTTGCACCGGAGACGTCACCCGGCAGGGCGACTGACCGCAGGCGATCCAGAGTCTTTGCAGTGGACGCGGCCGCGCGTTGCAGCTGCGCGCGTTGGCGCGCAAGCATCGCCTGATCCTGGAGGATTCGTTCGACCTTGGCGCGCGCCTGGATCAGGCGGACCGCGTACTCGTCATGCAGTTGCTTGCGTGTGGCTTTCGCGATTGCGATGTTGCCGCGATTGCGGTTGAAGATCGGCAGGGTCAGCGAGATCCGGAACCCGCGCGTGTAGATGGCATCGGCATCGCGGGCCCGGGTGAAGCCGACCTGGATTGCCGGAAACTGTTCCAGGATCGCCCGACGGTAGCGCGCGTCCGCGCTCCGGTAACCCGCCTGCAACGCCAGCAGATCGGGGCGGCGGCGCGGCAATTCCTCGAGTTCGCGCGCCACGTCCGCGTCACTGGGCGTGGTCACGATTGTCGGCCCGACCAGGTGCACGCGTGCCTTGGGCGACAACCCCAGCAAGGCGTTCAGGTCCTGGCGTGTCTTGAGAAGCTGGCGTTCGGTAGCGTGCAAGCGCGTTTCGACGGCCTGCAATCCGGCGAGGTCCGTGGTGACCGCAGCCCGCGCGACGTCACCATCTTTGCTCGCGGCAACGAGTTGCGCATGCTGTTTCGCAAGCACGCCGGATTCTTCGCGCAACACCGCGCGCATCTTCGCTTGATAAATGTCGCGTACGAAAAGCTGCCGGGCCGCGCCGATGACCTGCCACTCCATCCACAACAGATTCAGATCGACTTCGCGCGCCGAGGCGTTCGCCGCGCGTTTCGCCAGTGGATGGGTGAGCAGCGCCTCGACGTCATAGGCAAGCCCGAGATCGAACGCCGATGTCTCGGCGGGTCCCGCCGTGGGCGTGCCATGTGCAAGATCCAGCACCGGATCGGGCAACAGGCCGGCGGCGAACGCCTGGGCGTGCGCGATGCCGCGCTTGTCGCGAGCGAGCTTCAGTTGCGGATTGTTGGCAACCGCGAGGATCGCCACGTCGGTCATGTCCAGCCCGCGGCTGGGATCGAAGCGGTGATGACGCAGCGGGAACCGCCGCAGCACCGAGGGATTGACCTTGATGTCACCCGGACTGGCGGGCGCGCGGGCGTTCGGATTCAACGGCAGCGGCTGGTAGGTGGCGCAGCCGGCCAGCAGCAGAAGCAGCAGCAATGCCAGCCCGCATGTCTTCATGAGCGTGCCCGCCCCCAGCGCAGGTACAACGCTGGCAAAAGATTGGTGGAAAGCACCGAACTCCACAGCACGCCGCCCAGCACCACGATCGCGAGTCCCTGTTCGGGGGCGGCGCCCTCGCCGAAGCCCAACGCGGTGGGCAGCATCCCCAGCGCGGCGGTGAGCGCCGTCAGCACGATGGGCCGCAGGCGTTCGCGCGCGGCGCGACGGACTGATTCTTCCGGGGGCATGCCCTGTCTTTCATGGGCGCGCACGTAGGTCAGCAACACGATGCCGTGATTGAGACTGATCCCTACCAGCGTGAGCAATCCGACCATGCCGGTGGCGTTCAAGCCTACCCCGGAGATCGCCAGAAGAAGCACGCCGCCCGTGAACGCCAGCGGCGCCTGCAGCAACAGGATCAACGGCAGTCGCCAGCCACCGAACTGCAGCGCGAGGATGCCGAGCATCAAGGCCAGTGCCACCACCATCGCCAAACCGATCGCTTCGGCGGTGTGGACGAGTTGCGGATACATGCCGCCGAAGGCGATGCGATAGCCCTGCGGCAGTTTGAGTCCCCGCAACGCCGTCTTGGCATCGGCGGCCACACTGCCCAAGGCCCGCAGTGGTGTGGCCATGATGGCCAATGCACGCTCACCACCGAAGTGTTCCAGTTGGTTGGGTTGCGCCTGCAGATCGAGCTTGGCCACGCGGGACAAGGGCACCCAGCCCTTCGGTGTGGAAATCGGCTCGCGTGCAAGCTGTGCGGGATCGAGGTACGGCGCGTCGGCCTGACGCAAATACAAATCAAGGCGGCTTGAGCCGAAGGGCACGCTTGCCAGCACTTGGCCGCGCAACAGCAACCCCAGCTGCCCAGCCAGATCAGCCGGGCTGAGATCGAGGCTGCGCAAGGTTTCCGCGCGAGGCTGGATTTGCAGTTGCGTTACCGGGTAGGCGTCATTGTTGAAGATGTCGGTCAGGGCGGGCACGGTTTTAAGCCGCGCCGTCACCTGTTGCGACAAGCGGCGCAGCGTGTCGATGCGATTGCCGAACAGCGTGATCTCGAACGGCTGTGGCAAACCCGAAAGGCTTTCGCCGACACGCTCGATGGTCGGGGTGTCGATGCTTTGCACGACGCCGTGTTGCCTGGCCACTTCGCGCAGGTGCGCGGCAAGCTTGTCCAGGCTGTTGGTGGCAACATCCGGTTTCAGCACGATCTGGATTTCACCGGCGTAACTTTTTTCGGTGTAGGCGGTGTTTTCGGCGGATCCGATCCGCGCGAACACGTGCGCGACGGCAGGGTCGGCCCGCAGTGCCGCGCTCATGCGGCTCGCCGTCGCAAGGGTCTGGTCCAGCGAAGTGCCGGGGGGCAGAGTGAAACTGTCGAGCAGTACGCCCTCGTTCGGCAGGGGCAGGAAATTCACCGGCACCAACACCAGCGCGCCGAGCGAGATCACGAACAGCACGGCGGCGCCGGTCAGGCTCAGACCGGGCCGGCGCAGCGTGATGTCGAGCAGTCTTTCGTTGCCGCGGGTCAGCCGGTCCAGGAAGCGCTGGCCGCTGATCGGTGTCTTGCCGATACGCCCGTGCCGGCCCAGCACCAGCGGGATCAGCGTCAACGAAACCAGCAGCGACGCGAGCAGCACCAGGCTCATCGCCAGCGCGAACGGGCGCATGAACAACCCCGCCAGGCCGGTGATCGCGAGCAAGGGCAAATAGGCCGCGACCGTGGTGAGCGTGCCGGTGATGTCGGCGAGCGCGATGTCAGCCACGCCCGCGCGCACGCCGGCCCATCCCGGCGTGCCGTTCTCCCAGCGGTGCTGGATCGCTTCCAGCACGATGATGCCGTCGTCCACCAGCAGGCCCACGGCCAGGGTCAACGCACCGAGAGTCAACAGGTTCAAGCTTTGGCCGAAGGCGTACAGCCCTCCGATCGCCAGCACGATGACAATCGGAATGCTCAGCGCCAGCACGCCGACGCCGCGATGACGGCCGAGCAACCAGATCAGCACCAGGATCGCCAGCACGCCGCCGATCAGCATGTCACGCGAGAGGTCGCTTCCGATCAGGGAAACCAGGTGTGCCTGGCGATAAATCGCCACCCAGCGCGTCCCTTGTGGGAGCTGATCCTGCAGAGCCTTCAGCGTGCGCGCGACTGCTGCATCGACTGGCACTGTTGAGGCATCCGGTTGCTTGAATACCACCAACCCCAAACCGGGCCGGCCATCCAGTTGCACGCCGTAGTGCACGGCGGGCGGCGCATTCACGACGCGCGCCAGCGCCGCGAGTGGCACCGGGCCGGCAGGTGCGGGAATCGGAATTGCGAGCACGTCGCGCGCGGACTGCGGCAGGTCACGCAATTCCAGCAGCACGTCCTGATGACCCAGAACCAGGCGCCCCGCGGGCGCCAGCACCACCGCATTGCAAACCGCCTTCGCCAGCGCTTCCACGCCCACGTGGTGCTGGATCAAAGCCGCGGGATTCGGCTGAACCCACAAGGTGGGCGGGCCTGCGCCGAATAGCTCGACCCGTTGCACCCCCGGCAGCGAACGCAGCGTCGGCAACACGCGCGTACGGATCGCGTTTTCGGCCTGCCAGGCAGGCACGCCGGCGGGCAGCGACACGGCGTAATCGGCTACCTCGTTGACCGCATTGCCCATGATTTCCGCGTAGGGCGCAACACGGGGGGGCAGGCTCGCGCGGGTTCGGTCGATCGCGCTGTAAACCGCCTGCAGGGCCAGTTGGGGATTCGTGCCCTGGGTGAAACGTGCATTGAGTTCGGTGGTGCCCTGATCGATTGTCGTGTGCAGCGACGTCAACCCCTGCAGCCCCAGCAACTGGCCTTCCAGCGGCCGCGCGACCAGCGCTTCCATGTCCAGCGTGGCGTAGCCCGGCGCGTGCACGATCACGCTGATCTCGGGAAAGTCGAAACGCGGCAGCACCTCGGCGGGGATGTGCCACAGCGCCCATGCGCTGAACCCCAGCAGCGCGGCGTACACCATGGCCCACGGCAACGGACGTCGCAGCCAATCCGGGGCGCGCATCAGTCGGCGGGCGCGAACTGCGCCGAGAAGTTGCGGTGGAACAGAAAATAGGCCTGCCGCACGACCACCGGCACGCCCGCGCGCAAGCCGTGCGTGATCAGGACGCCGGTTCCGCGTGCGGGCCCCGGCGTCACCGCCTGGGCGGCGAGCTTGCCGTGGACATCGGTCAACACATACCAGCGCCCCGCGTTCAGCACCAGCGCTTCGGACGGTACGACCACCGCGGTTCGAGGCGATCCCTGCCAGACGAGTTCACCGGTTTCGCCCGCCTGCCAAGGCGCGGAACCCGTCGCCGTGAAGTTGAATACGCGCGCCCCGTCCGGCGCGCGTGCGGGCAATTCGGCGACCCGGCGCACCGCGACGGCGGGGCCGCCGCCGACGGGCACGAAACGCGCGGGGGCTGTCTCCGGCAACGGCTGATTTCCGAATACCTCCACACGCAACCACAGCGAGCCGTGCGAAAGCAGAGTCAAGAGCGGCGCGCCGGCTGGAAGATCGCTCCCGGCTGCCGCGTCCACCGCACCGACCACCGCCGACGCCGGGCTACGCAACGTTTGCTGCGCTTGCAACGTTGCAAGCGCGGCACGGGCCGTCGCCGAGTCGCTTTCCGCGGCGGCCAACGCGGCTTGCGCCGCATCCAGGGCCTTGCGGTCGGTGACCACGGGATAGGTTCGCCGTGCCGAAGCCAGCGTGCGCTGCGCTGCCGCAAGCTCACGCTGCGCCGCCCGCCGGCGCACATGCGCCGTCGACAGTTCACCTTCCAGTTTGGGGCCGGTCAGCGTGACCAACGGTTCGCCGGCCTTAACGGCCTGGCCGGGTACGACGAGTACCTTGGCGACGCGCGCCGCGACCTGCGTGCGCAATACGGGAGACGCAAGCGATTCCACTTGCGCCCAGCCGCGCACTTCCGGTCTATAACGCACGGCGCGCGCGGGCAGCGTGACCGGCACCGCCATCGCCGGTGTCGTCAGAACCGCGAACAACAGCGCGCGCCATCGCATGCGCAAGACCTTTCCTGATGGGCTGTCGGTGCAAGCCCGAGCTGCGATGAAGTCTAGGCAAGCATCCGGTCAGAAGCCGGTCGCTTGCATGACATTTCTGTCATGTGGCACAAGAAGCCGAATCGGCTTCGAGTCAGAACGCGTCGCGAGTCGAAGGGTTCGGGCGATTCGACGCGGGAAACCGCAAGGTCACTTGGGTTCCCTCACCGCGCGCACTCCGGATCTCAACGTCGCCGCCGTGCAGATCGACGATGGTTTTGACGATCGACAGCCCCAAGCCCGTGCCTTGCCCGTTCCCGCGCGAACGGGCCGAGTCCACCCGGTAAAACCGATCGAACAGGTGTGGGAGATGTACCGCATCGATGCCGATGCCGCCATCGATGACGCGTACGACGCTGGCCGTCCGAGCGGTTTCGAGTTCGATGCGGATGTCGGTGCCGGCTCCGGCATGCAGGATGGCATTGGCCACCAGATTGGTCAGGGCCTGGCGGAACAGCACCGGATCGGCCGTGATCCGGGCGTTCCCCGACACCGCGATGGCCGAACCGCGCACGGTCGCAGCAGGCGCCTGCTGCGCGGCTACCCAGTTGCAAGCCTCGTGGCCGTCGAACGTCTCGATGCGAATGGCTTGATCCGCGTGTTCGACGCGGGCCATGAACAACAAGTTGTCGATCAGTGCGCCGAGGCGGTGGCACTCCTCGAGGTTGGACTCCAGCACCGACCTATAATCCTTGCCTTCGCGCTCGCGCAGCAAGCAGACCTCGAGCGCGCCACTCATGTTGCTCAGCGGTGTCCGCAGCTCATGGGCGAGATCGGCGGAGAACCGCGACAGGCGTGCGAAAGCCTCTTCCAGCCGCGTCAACATGGCGTTGAAGACCTGCACCAGCTCCGCGAGTTCGCGCGGCCAGGGCGGGTCCGTCGGGATGCGCGCGGACAGCCGCGCAGGCGTCACCTCGCGCGCTGCTCCCACGATGCGCTTGAGCGGTGCCAGTCCCTTGGTAGATACCGCGTAGCCTGCCAGCACCAACAGCAGAGTTAGGAGTCCGAATGTCAGCCAGATCGCGTGACTCAACGTTGCCAAGAGCCGATGATCGCGAGTGATGTCCAGCGCGATCTGCAGGCGCAAATCCGCCACCCCTGTTTGATTGCGCAGCGGTACGGTGGCGAGCGCGAAGACGCGATTGCCAACCGTCCGACTATGAAAAGCGAGTTCGAACGCCGCGGTTTTGTCGAACATGGCGGGCGGCAGGCTCGTGCGCATGCTCGGGGTTTCGCCAAGTACGCGACCGTCCGCGGCCAGCACGCGCGCCTCGTACTGGCGAACTCCACGGTCGGCGGTTTCACGGCCGATCTCCGCCAGTAGAGCCTCGGGATTGCCGTGCCCACCGTCGAGATCGGTTTTTAATTCGGCGACCTTGTCCTTGAGGAAGCGCTGGTGCTCAGCCGCGAAGGTCGAGGACAACTGCCATATCACCGCCGCGGCGAACAGCCCCATCACGCCCAGCACCACCACGGTGTAAAGCACCGTCAGGCGGGCGCCGATGGAGAAAGCGCGCTTGGCGGGGTCAGTCGCCATCGGTGTCCAGCACATAGCCGACTCCGCGCACGGTACGCAGCATCGGGGTCGAGAAGGGTGCATCCAGTTTGGCCCTCAACCGGCGCACCAGCACGTCCACGGCATTGGTCTGCGCATCGAAGCAGAGTCCCCAGACACTTTCGGCAATCAGGGTGCGGCCCAGCACGTGGCCAGGGTGGCGGGCCAGCAGCAGCAACAGCGCGTATTCCTTCGGTGTCAGTTGCAAGATTTGGCCTGAACGCTCGACGCGATGCCGCAACAGATCGAAACGGATGTCGCCCACGTCAAGTTGTGCGGGTTCGCCCGCCGGTTGGGATCGCCGCACGATGTTGCGCAAGCGCGCCACCAGTTCCGCGAAGGCAAACGGCTTGATCAGGTAATCGTTGGCACCCAGCTCGAACCCGCGCACCCGGTCCTCGACGTGATCGCGCGCGGTCAGGAACAGCACCGGCGTGCGATTGGCCTCCGCACGCAGGGTCTTCACGATGCTCCAGCCGTCCTGGCCCGGCAACATGACGTCCAGAACGGCCGCGTCGAAGCTATGCTCGCGCAGCAACGTTAGCGCCGCATGCCCGTCGCCCACGGCTTCGACCGAAAACCCGAGTTCGCGCAAGCCCTGCTGAAGGTAGCGCTGCGTCTTCTCTTCGTCTTCGGCAATCAATACCCGCATGTTGCAGGGATCCCGGTTCAGTGGGCTTTGCTACGCTCGGATGAAGTCGGCGACTGTTTCGACCTCGACGTCGGCAACACGAACTCAAGACACATGGTAAACGCCGATCGACTCACACACCGCACCTTTCTGGCGGGCACGATTTTCAAGGGCATGGACGGTTGCCTCGGGCTGATCGGCGCCATCACCCTGTTTCTGACCACCCGACCCGAAATCCAGCACGCGGTCGCGTGGCTGACGCGCGAGGAACAGGCCGAGGACCCGAGCGATTTTTATGCCACCCATGCCGTTCGCATGGCGCAACACCTGACCGCCGGTACCCAGCATTTTGCCGCCGTCTATCTGTCGTGCACGACGCCATCAAGCTGTCACTCGTGGCGGGCTTGCTACGCGGCCTGCGCCGGGTGTTCCCGGTTGCGCTCATTGTCCTGACGGCGTTCATTGGCTACCAGCTTTGCAGCTTGGCCCACATCCCTTCGTGGCCGTTGGGCTGTTCACGCTGCTCGATGTCGTGGTGGTCGCCTTGATTGAACATGAATGGTTGGGTTGAATGGCCGCATAAACAGACCCACGACCCAGCGTTGCCACGTCGGCAGTGACACGGGCAGTCATCCGCGAAAAACGTAGCGTCCGCTCCTATCGATTGCCGTCATTCGCGCCTTCCCCCGCAACGTCGCCATTGGGTTGAGATCAGACAGATCCCCGCTTCGGCTCCAGCAAACGCACCTTGTCGAACTCACAGGTGAAGATCGAGCCTTTGCCCGGCTCGCTTTCGATGCGCAGTTCGGCGTCGTGCAGGTTCAACACGTGCTTGACGATGGAGAGGCCCAGACCGGTGCCGCCGCTGCCGCGCGAGCGGCTGGACGAGACGCGATAGAACCGTTCGGTCAGGCGCGACAGGTGTTCGGCGGGAATCCCATAGCCGGTATCCGTTACCGAATATTCGGCACCGCTGCCGATGCGCTTCCAACGGATCGTGATGCTGCCGCCGTCCGGCGTGTAGCGCACGGCGTTGCTGACGAGGTTCGAGAACGCGCTGTGCAGATCTTTGGGCGAACCGAGCAGATCGGCGCGCGCTTCGTCTTCCAGCGAAATGTCGTGGCGCCCCTGGCTCAAGGCCTCGGCTTCCCTGCACAACGCGTCCAGCAGCGGCGCCATTTCGACGCGCTCCTCCGGCAAATGCTGCTGCATCTCCAGCCGCGACAGTTCCAGCAGGTCTTCGACGATCTGCCGCATCCGTTGCGACTGCGCGCGCATCTCGCTCAGCACCGGCGCCAGCGCCGGCACGTCTTCAGGGTCGAGCAATTCGAGATAGCCGTGGATCACCGTCAGCGGCGTACGAAGTTCATGCGAGACGTTGGCGACGAAATCGCGGCGCACCTGTTCCAGCCGGGTCAACCTGCTGATGTCACGCGCCAGCAACAGGCGCCGCCGCTCTCCATACGGAATCAGCTCGACCTGCAGGCGCATCGCCGGGTCGACCGGCGCGGCAACGTCCTCGGGTTCGGCGCCGCCTTCGCGCAGCCACGCACCGAGTTCGTGGCCATCGAAATGTTCAGCGAGGACCGTATCGCGGTCGCGAGGCCACGCCAGTCCCAGCAAACGCTGCGCCGACGCATTGCACCAACGCACGCGCCCTTCCGCACCCAGCAACACCAATGCGTCGGACAGCGACGCCGCGGCGGCGCGCAGGTCACGCAGTTGCGTCAGCAAGTGGCGTGCGCGCACGCGGTCGGCGTTCATGCCGAAGCGGAAAACCGGTAGCCGGTGCCGCGCACCGTCTGGATCAGCGCGTTCAGCCCGAACGGTTCCAGCATCTTGCGCAGGCGCCGGATGTGCACGTCCACGGTGCGCTCCTCGACGTACACACTGCCGCCCCACACC
>JBOHYW010000100.1:0-13070 GCA_050738155.1 Rhodanobacteraceae bacterium | reverse complement strand
GCGGTGGGTTGCCGCGCCGGCTCGTGATAACACCATCCCCACCCTAACCCTCCCCTTGAAGGGGAGGGAAAACACTAACCGCATAGCCGGCTTCCACAATCCCTTCGTCATGCCTGATTTCACACACCACGTTACGCTAATCGCGGCGCTCGACCGCAACCATGCTATCGGCCGCGACGGCGCGATGCCATGGCACCTGCCCGATGACCTGAAGCGCTTCAAAGCGCTGACGCTCGGAAAACCGGTATTGATGGGCCGCAAGACCGCGCTGGCGATAGGACGTGCGCTCCCGGGCCGGCCGAATCTGGTGATGACGCGCGGCAATGCCGCGCCTTTCGATGGGCAGATCGTGGTGCATTCGCTGGACGCAGCAATCGAACGCGCAGATGGTGCCGAGCTGATGGTGATCGGTGGTGGCGAAGTTTACGCGTTGGCACTGCCGCGCGCGGACCGCATGCGCCTGACCGTGATCGATGCTGCGACGGCAGATGCCGATACTTTTTTCCCGGAACACGACCCCGATGATTGGCGTGAAGTATCGTGCGAGCACCATGCCGCCGATACCAAGCACGCGTTTGCGTTCGACTTCGTGGACTACGAGCGGGTTGTTGGCAGACCTGCTTGAACCTATCTCCCCGCGGGAGAGGGCAGGGGTGAGGGGGCGTGTTTTGTGCGGAGCCTGCGCAAGTTCCGTACCCTCATCCGGCCCTTCGAGCCACCTTCTGCCGAAGGGAGAAGGGAACAGTATGGATAATTGTTTTCCGCACAAAGTTTTCCGCACAAACATGACGATAGTGCAACCCATCGAAGTCGCAGCCGGCGTTCTCACCGACACCAGTGGCCGTGTGCTGTTGATGCAACGCCTGCCTGGCAAACACCTGGCCGGTTTGTGGGAATTCCCCGGCGGCAAGCTCGAGCCAGGCGAGACCATCGAACAGGCGCTGAGCCGCGAGCTCGACGAAGAACTCGGCATACGGATAATCGCGTCCTCGCCATTGATTTCGATTCCCTGGCAGTACCCGGAAAAGTCGGTTCGCCTGCATGCATGGCATGTCAGCGACTGGCAGGGCGGTCCGTGCGCGCGCGAGGGGCACCCGCTGCGTTGGGTACACATGCCCGACCTGGATGTTGCCACGATGCCGCCCGCTGACGCGCCGATCGTTGCGGCCCTGCGGTTGCCAGCGTATTACGCCATTTCGGATGGGGCGCCAGGCAAAAAAGAGCCAGATTCATTTTTGGAGCCGAGCGATCCAAACCTGCCGGCGTGGGGCAACAATGATCCCGACCCCTTTTGGGATTTCCCGCTTGTGCAATTGCGCATGCCGGACGCGCCCCGCGCGGAAGTTCGTCGAGTCGCAATGGAGTGGTTGGCTTCTGATCCGACCTTGCGCGCGCGCCTGCTGATCAATCATGACATTGACCTCGCACAAGAACTCGGTGTTGGCGTCCATCTGCGCGCGGCGCAATTGCGTGAGTTGCACGAACATCCGTTGCCGCGCGACGCATGGGTAGGTGCGTCGTGCCACGATGCCAACGAACTCGAACTTGCCGCGCGCCTTGGCGCTGATTTCGCGACGTTGTCGCCCGTGTGCGCCACCGCTTCGCATCCCGATGCAACGCCACTTGGCTGGTCCCGCTTCGCTCAACTCGTCGCCGAGGCGCGGCTACCAGTCTACGCACTGGGCGGGGTCGGGCCGGATGATCTGGAACATGCGCTCGTCGCGGGCGCGCAGGGCGTGGCCGGTATCCGCGCGTTTCGGTGAGCCTGGCCCCTTCCGCAGCGGGTAGGTTGGGCTGAGCAACGCGAAGCCCAACACCATTTCATCGATTCAGCACGTTGGGCTTTCCCGGATGAAATCCGAGTCAGTCCTGTAGGTTGGGCTGAGCGAAGCGAAGCCCAACGCATTGGGCGTGACATTCGTTGGGCTTCATTGCATTCAGCCCAACCTACGTGCTGTGCGCAAGCTCCTACCGGGCAGCTTTCGCCAAATCCAGATATCGCGCATGCAACGCTGCCACCTGTGCGTCCAGCGCGGATTCCGCGCCATCGTTGACGATCACGTCGTCGGCGATCGCGCGGCGTTGTTCGCGTGTCGCCTGCACCGCGAGCATCTGTTCGGCGTGTTCGCGCGTAGCGCCATCGCGCAGCATCAGGCGTTCGATTTGCAACGCTTCGGGCGCGTCGACCAGCAGGATGCGGTCCACCCAGTCGTATTGCGCACGGTTCTCGACCAGCAGTGGAATCGCGAGCATGCAGTACGGGCCGCGGTCCATGCCGACCCGTCGCCGCAGCCACGCGCGTACCCGCGGGTGGACGATGGCTTCCAGGTGTTTGCGCGCTGCCGGGTCGGCAAAAACCCGTTCGCGCATCGCGCTGCGGTTCAACGAACCGTCCGCGGTCAGCACTTTCGGCCCGAACACGAATTCGATTTCGGTCAATCCTGCCGAGCCGTGCGTCACCACCTCGCGCGCAGCGGTGTCGGCGTCGTACACGCGCACGCCCAGGTTCTCGAAACGGCGCGCCACGGCGCTCTTTCCCGATGCCACGCCACCGGTCAACGCGACTACGTAATGCCGGGCGCCAAGATGCGAAGAGCGGGCAGAGTCGCTTTTCAATTCGATTGGCCTTGCGTGCCACCTGCCGAAAAGCGGTGCCGACCAGGGTATTGCAGAGCCGCCTTGCGTGCAGGACCCGGCAACACGCGCTCGCAGTCGTCCGGCTTGATGCGCGCGGTGTCGAAATCGATATGGCGCGTCTGGGCGACCCAGCGGGTGTGGTAATGCCACGCGGGGCTGAACAGGCTCCACGATTCGTCGTGGGTCGGGAACGTGACGCCGGCCATGTCGATCAGTGATTCGAACGTATCCGCGCTGATCGTGCGCCTGTCGGCGTGGGTCTTCAAGGTTGCGACGCGTCGGGGAAAATGCTGCCGGTAGGCATCCGAATACCAGAAAAGAGCCGGGATTTCGTACTCGGGAACCGTGCCGACACCGTGGCCTTCCTTGTCGCACGTTGGCGTCGGGATCAGCTCGCCGTGGTCGGATTCGTACCACAGCGCGGTGACCGCGCCGCTGTGCTTCAACACGTCGATCACCTTGGCCAATACATGGTCGGTGTAGAGGATCGAATTGTCATAGCTGTTGCGCACGCGCTCGATGCGCGTGCCGTCGTCCGGCGGCGAAAGCTGGGTCGGCTTCCAGTGTTCGAAGGCCTTCGGATAGCGATAATCGTATTTCACATGGCTGCCCATCATGTGCAGGACGATAAAGAGGTCGTGATTGGATGCGTGCAACGCATCCTCGAGCGGCTGGATCAAATCCCCGTCGTAACTGCCGGGCGCGGTCCACGAGGCGTGGTTCAACCATTCGACGTGCTCGGCTTCGTAGGCGTACATCGACACCGGCGAATCGAATTCGCCAATCGCCTGCTGATTGGAAATCCAGTACGTCTCATAACCGGCTTCGGCCATCGCACGCAGGATCGACGCTTCGTGCCAGGGCGCATCCCATGCCATGACGGGTTTGCGACGGGTCAGGATCATCGGGATCGCCGCGATCGATTCCGGCCAGGTGGCGATGAAGCGGGTGAGCGGCACCAGGTTCCCGAGCTTCGATAGTTCCGGGTTGGTCGGGCGGTCGTAACCGAACAGTTGCCAATCCGCGCGTCGGCTGCTTTCGCCGATCACCAGCACGTACACCTGGCGTTGGTGAAGTGGCGGCCCGGCCCGGTGGGCATGGAAACGAAACGCCTTGAATTTTGCCGCCTCGGCGCGCATCCGGTCCCACTCGCTTCGGTATTCCACGATGCGTGGGACCACGCCGAAGGGAAAGCCCTGCTTGATCGAATCGCCGTAATTGTCCAGGGCTGTCGTCGATGCCGATTCCGAACCCGAGTTTTCACTGGCCTTGCGATGCGCACTCGCAATCCCGGTGCCCAGTGGCACCAGCAGGGCGACGATGCCCATGCACAGGAAGCCCGTGCGAACGGGTCCATGCCAGCGCAGGCGCGCGCGGAAACTCAAAGCTGCGGCGAACAACGCGACGGCGAGCCCTGCCAATAACGCAATAGTCAATGGTACGAAGATCCATCCGAAGTATTCGCGAGTCTCGAGCGGGTTGGTTGCGACGATGGTCGCGAAGATTTGCGCCGAGGTGGGGTGGTGGTACTGCGCGATGTAGAACGTTTCCAACGGAGCCAGTAGTGCAAATGGCGCCAGCAGCAGGCACGCCAGCCACGGCACACGGCCCAGCAGCGCGAACAGTATTGCCAGCATGGCGGCCGGCAGCACCAGCGCTGCAACCCACACGGGGGATGCCCTGTCGCAGGCAAGCCAAACCACGTTCGGCAGCAGCACCAGCGCGATCAAAAGCGCGATCGCTGCGAAGGCGAAGAGGCGGGGCGGGGTCGGATGCCGAGTGTTCACGAGCGCGGGGAAGGTACCACGGGTTCGCAGTATGCAAGATTTACTGCGGCGCGGATGGCGGAGCGGCCGGCATCACGACCCCGCATCGCTTGCCGAATACCGAATGGTCGAAATCGGTTTTCCAGAATTGGCTCACCCACCGCGTGTGATAGCGCCAGGTGGGACTGAACAGGCTCCACGAATGATCGAGGCCAGGGAAATCCACCCCCGCCATGGCGAGCATGGACGCGAAGGTGTCGGCCGTGAGCGTGCGCTTGTCGGCGTTGGTGCGCAAGGTTGCGACGCGTTGCGGAAAGTTGTCGGCATAGCCATTGGAGTACCAGAAGAATGCCGGAATCTCGAACTCGTGCCAGGTGCCGATCCCATGCCCCTGCCTGTCGCAGGTGGGCGATGGCAGCAGGTCGCCGTGGTCGGATTCGAACCATAACGCGGTCACTGCATTGGTTTGCTTCAACGTGTCGATGATCCCGGCCAGCACATGGTCGGTATACACGATGCTGTTGTCGTAGCTGTTGCGAATACGTTCGTCGCGCGGAACCGTGCTGCGGGTATCGAATTGAACCGGCTTGAATCGCGCGAATTGCGGCGGGTAGCGGTAGTCGTACTGAAAGTGGCTGCCCATCATGTGCAACACGATGAACATGTCCTTGTCGGAACTCCGCAGTGCCCGCCGCAATGCGGGCACCAGTGCGCCGTCGTAGGCGCCGGGGTTGTCCCAGTAGACCGTGTGATTCAGCCATACCACGTGCTGTGCCTCATAGGCGTAAACCGCGACCGGCGAATCGAATTTTCCAACCGGGTACTGGTTGGATATCCACCACGTCTGGAACCCCGCTTCCTGCATGGCCGGCAGGAATGACGGCTCCTTCCATTGCGGCGCGCTCGAGGTGATGGGTTTGCGCGTCAGCAAGATCGGTACGGCCGCAAGCGTTTCTGGCCACGAAGTCACCATTTTCGGGATGCGGACAAGGTTGGACAGTCTTGCAAGCTTCGGGTTGGTCGGCCGGTCATACCCGAACATTTGCCAGTGCTCACGGGCGCTGCTTTCACCGATCACCAACACGTAAACCTCACGTTGGTGCGGCTGGGGACCAGAGCGACGTGCGCGAAAACTGAAATTCTCGAATTTGCCCGCGTCCGCACGCATGGCCGCCCATTCGCGTCGATACTCGTCGAATCGCTGAATCGCCCCAAAGGGGTAGCCCCGACGGATCGACGCGGCAAACGTGCCGACCGGCTCAATTGCCGCGTGCCAACGCACGTGCGGCGAACCACCCGACCCTGCGAATCCGGCGACAAGCGAGATCAATGGCGTGGCAATCGCGATCGCCACGATCCATTCGCGCGCGCGACCGCTCCAGCGTACTTTCGCGCGAAAGCTTGACCAGGCTGCGAGCAGGGCAACGGCGAGCGCAGCCAGTGGCGTGGCAATCATGAGCGGGAGCAGCGCGCCAAGATAGGCACGCGTTTCCTGTGGGTTGGTCACGAGCACGGTCACGATGACTTGGGCCGACGATGGCGTCTCGTACATCGCTACATAGAACGCCTCCAGCGGCGCCAGCAATGCGAATGGCGCCAGCAGCAGGCAGGCCAGCCATGGCCAGCGGCCGAGCAGCGCGAACAAGGCGACGAGCAGGACCGACGGCAGGATCAGCGCATCGATCCATGTCGTGAGCGCTTGCGAATACGCCAACCAGATCAGGTTCGGCAGCATCAGCAACGCGATCAGCAGGGCGATCGCGGCGATCGCCAGAGAACCGCGGGCTGCGTAGCCGTTCGAACGCAGTCGCTTCATCTGCGTTCACCGCACACGAAAAAGTACGCTGTCACGGAGTTACCGCAACCCGGTCAGGTGCAGGTAAGCCGCGAAGATCGCACCCCCCGCGACCAGCCAGATCCACATCGCGATCGCAAGGAACGGCCCGAACGAAAACGGCACCGAGCGATCGAGCCCGCGTGCGCGCAGCATGATCATCCCGATGATTGATCCGGAAAAGGCGGCGATGATGATGATCGGCAGCAACGCGGCCGCGCCCATCCACGCGCCGGCCACGGCGAACAACTTGAAGTCGCCGTAGCCCATGCCGTCCTTGCCGGTTGCCAGTTTGAAAATCCAGTACACCGCCCACAGCGCGAAATACCCGATGGCGGCGCCGATCACCGCCTGTCGGGTGTCGGCGAACAATGGCACCAACGAAACCAGCAAGCCCAGCCACAGCAGTGGCAGGGTCAGCGAATCCGGCAGGAGTTGCGTGCGGAAATCGATGCCGGCGGCGGCGAGCAACATCCAAGTGAATACCAGCCCTGCGGCTGCCTGCCAGCCGACGCCGAATTTCCACACCACGACCGCGCTGGCGATCCCGCACAACAATTCGACCAGCGGATACTGTTTCGAAATCGGCGCCTTGCAGTAGCGGCAGCGGCCACGCAACCACAACCAGGACAGCAACGGGATGTTGTCCCACGCTGCCAGCGGGTGCTTGCAGTGCGGGCAATGCGAAGCCTTGCGTACCAGATCGGGTGGCGCGGGCGTGGTGTCGGGCGCGAGCTCCAACATTTCGTGGGCATCGCGCTTCCAGAAATAATCCATCCGCGCCGGCAACCGCAGAATCACCACGTTGAGGAAACTGCCGACGATCAGGCCAAGCACACCGGCCATGGCGATCCAGAAGGCGAACGGCAGGCCGAACGGCTGAAATGGTGTCAGGGACATTTTTGCTCAATCAGTGGGTGCCAAGCGCGGTTCGCGGGCGTGGCGCATGACCAGAGATTGACGCATTCCGCAATGAAAAATGTCCCTGACACCATTTCCTCATGCCGGACAAGAGCCATCCCCCTCAATCCCCCTTCGCTCGCGAAGGGGGAGAAAAAACTCACCCACTTCCAAGGGAAGGGGGTCGCCGCGCAGCGGCGGGGGGATACCGGCGACACCTCAGAACGTGCCGGCCAGCTTGAAGATCGGCAGGTACAACGCGATCACCATGCCACCGACCAGGATGCCGATGACCACCATGATCAGCGGTTCCAGCAGCGTGGACAGCGTATCCACCGCGTTGCTGACTTCCTCTTCATAGAACTCGGCGACCTTGAACAGCATCGAATCCAGCGCGCCGGATTCCTCGCCGATCGACACCATCTGGGTGACCATGTTCGGGAACAGGTTGGTCTGGCCCATCGCCAGGTGCAACTGGTGGCCGACGGCAACGTCGTCGCGCATCTTGCGGATGGCCTGTCCGTACACCACGCTGCCGGTCGCGCCGGCAACCGAGTCCAGCGCCTCGACCAGCGGCACGCCAGCGTGGAAGGTGACGCCCAGCGTGCGTGCGAAACGCGCGATCGCCGATTGCCGCAGGATGTTGCCAATGATCGGAACCTTCAGCGACATGCGGTCGACAGTGTGCGCCATTTTGTCCGAGCGCTTGTAAGCCATGATGATGCCGACGATCGCGATGATCAGCACCGCCAGGAACGGTAGCCAATAGCTCTGCATGAATTCCGACAGCGACACCACCATCTGGGTGAATGCCGGCAGCGCCACGCCGGCGCTCTGGAACACGTTCTGGAACACCGGCACCACGAACACCAGCAGGATTAGCATCACCACAAAGGCCACGACCATTACCGCGAGCGGGTAGAACAGGGCCTTCTTGATCTTGCCTTTGATGCTCTCAATACGCTCCTTGTAGGTGGCGACCGTGTCGAGCACGGTATCCAGCACACCGGCCGATTCACCGGCACGCACCAGGTTGCGGTACAGCTCGTCGAATTGCACCGGGTACTTGGCCATCGCTTCGTGCAACGCCGAGCCGCCTTCGATGTTCTGCTTGACGTCGGTCAGCATGTTCTTGAAACGCACATTGCGTTGACCGCCGGCGATGATCTCGAACGCCTGCACCATCGGCACGCCGGCCGCCATCATGGTTGCGATCTGGCGGCTGAAGATGGCGACATCGCGTGGTTTCACGCGTGAGCCGGCGGCGCCGAACAATGGCTTGGGCTTTTCCTTCACCGCTTGCGGGTTCATGCCCTGGCGGCGCAGCTCGGCCTTGACCAGGCTCGCGTTGCGACCTTGCATCTCGCCCTTCATCTTGACGCCGCGCTTGTCCAGCGCCGTCCATTCGTACACGGTCAACTGTTTGACCGCGGCGCGGGCGGCGCCGACGTTTCCGGCGGCAGGTTTGCTTGCAACGGCGGTGGGCATGAGTCAGTTCCCCGAATGTGGTGTTGCTATTTCTCGTCATTCCCGCACAGGCGGGAATCCAGTGCCTGTGTTGTTCGAACGCTTGAAGTCGCTGGGTCTCCGCCTTCGCGGGGACAACGAATCCGAAATTTCACGTTCCTGACTATTGGAATTGGCACTAATCCTTGGTGACGCGATCGATCTCGGCGAGGCTGGTGACGCCTTGCTTGACTTTCATCAGTGCCGATTGCCGCAGGTTGCGCACGCCAGCGCTGCGCGCCGCCTCGGCAATCTGCATGGAGTTGCCGCCTTCCAGGATGGCCCTCTGGATTTTCTCCGACATCGGCATCACTTCATAGATGCCGACGCGGCCCTTGTAGCCTTCGTTGCAGCCTGAACAGCCTACCGCATCGTAGAGTGTCAAACCGCGCTCGATCTCTTCCTCGGAAAAACCTTCGGCCAGCAACGCGGCCTTGGGCAGCTCCAGCGGTTTCTTGCAGTCGTGCAGGCGCCGCGCGAGGCGCTGCGCGATCACCAATGAAACGGACGAGGTGAGGTTGTAGGGCGCGATGCCCATGTTCATCAGGCGCGTGATGGTTTGCGACGCATCGTTGGTGTGCAGCGTCGACAGCACCATGTGGCCGGTCTGCGCTGCCTTGACCGCGATCTCGGCGGTTTCGAGATCGCGGATTTCGCCGACCATGATTACGTCCGGATCCTGGCGCAGGAACGAACGCAGCGCTGCGGCGAAGGTCATGCCGCGCTTTTCGTTGTGCTGGACCTGGTTGATGCCCTCGACCCGGATTTCGACCGGATCCTCGACGGTCGAGATGTTGCGCCCGACCGTATTCAATATGTTGAGCCCGGTGTACAGCGACACGGTCTTGCCCGAACCGGTCGGGCCGGTCACCAGCACCATGCCGTAGGGTTTGTTGATGGCCGCCAGGAACAGCTCTTTCTGGTCGTCGTCGTAGCCGAGTTTTTCGACGCCCAGCTTCGCCGCCGCAGCATCAAGAATACGCAGCACGATTTTCTCGCCGCCGAGGGTCGGCAGGGTGGAGACGCGGAAATCGAACGACTTGGTCTTGGACAGGTTGAGCTTCATGCGCCCGTCCTGCGGCACACGGCGTTCGGCGATATCAAGGCGCGACATGACCTTGAGACGCGAGGCGATGCGCGGCGCGAGCTTCAGCGGTGGCGATGACACCGCGCGCAACACGCCGTCCATGCGTACCCGCACGCGGTAGCGCATTTCGTAAGGTTCGAAGTGGATGTCCGAGGCGCCACGCTTGATCGCGTCCAGCAGGATCTTGTTGACGTATTTGACGACCGGCGTGTCGTCCGTGGCGTTGCCATCCATCATCGCGTTTTCGGCGGCTCCATCGTCGTCTTCGCCGATGGTCAGCCCTTCCAGGCCCTCGTCCGCGTCGTTGTCGCCGATGCTGATGCTTTGCGCGTTCTGCGCCTGTTCGATGCCCCGCTTCAACTGCTCGGCCTCGATCAGCACCGGTTCGATCGCACAGTTGGTGTGGAATTTGATTTCTTCCAGCGCGCGCGGATTGGCCGGATCCTTCATGCCGACGAACAAGCGGTTGCCGCGTTTCAAGAGAGGCAGCGCCAGATGTTTCTCGGCCAGTTCTTCGCTCAACTCGCCCATCGGCAATTGCGTGACGTCCACCGCCGAGATGTCCAGCATCGGCACGCCGAACTCGGCCGACAGCGCCTGTGTCATGCGCAGGCCGTCCACCATGCCGTTCTCGACCATGAACGCGGTAACCGGCAGCTTCTGCTTGGCGGCTTCGTCCACGGCGGCGCGCGCGTCGGCTTCCGTGAGCACGCCCTCCAACGCCAGGCGACGGGGAATACCCGTCAGACCGGGCATGTTGGGTACCGGGTTCATCTGCGTTGCCATGAAAGTGATCCAAACCCCCGAATCGCAAGCTGAATGTAGCGCATAATCGGATGCTTTGGCAGGGCCGGGCGAGAACCGCGTCCCAAATCACCAAAGCTGGATGCGGGAATCGTGCCAATCGCTCGGTTTGGGCGTGTGACGGACGCGAATGACAGGCTCCATCCCTTCGGGAAACTCGAAAAATCTCAATTCCGCGCCATCCCGGCGAAAGCCGGGATCCATTCTGATCCCGCACGGCAGTAATTTGGATCCCGGCTTTCGCCGGGATGACGAGCCAAAACCAATTATTCGAGGTCCCTCTTCGGGACGAAGGGGCGACGCATCAGCGGCGGGGAATGCGCTTCGGGTTGCGAAAAGCCATCCCCTCGTCGCGCTTCGCGCGCGTTCGCTTCGCGCCGTCCTTCCTGCGGAAGTGGGAAAATCAGCGGACCGGAGGCAGGGGAAGACCGACGAGCTGACGCGCGACCGGCAAGTTGCGCTGCCATCTTGCTTTTCCACCCCTTCGGAACGAAGGGGTCGGCGCTTCAGCGCCGGGGGATGCCGCGCGTAGCGCGGGAGATGACGACGCGCGCAGCACGACCCGTAAGGCGTGGGGGATGTACCCGCATGCGCTAAGATGCTACGGACCTTGGGGTAACCGATTTGCTCAGCATCATCCTGCCGGCCAAGAACGAAGCCGCCGCGCTCGCCGAACTGCTGCCAAAATTGCACGCGGCGCAGCCAGACGCGGAAATCATCGTGTCCGACGACGGCTCCACCGACCAGACTGCTGCGCTGTGCCAACGACACGGCGTGCAACGGGTGAGCACCCCGTATTCCATGGGCAACGGCGCCGCGATCAAACGCGGCGCGCGCGCGGCACATGGCGATGTACTCGTGTTCATGGACGCCGACGGCCAGCATGACCCCGCCGACATTCCGCGCCTGCTCGCGAAGCTCGGCGAAGGCTACGACATGGTCGTTGGCGCGCGCGATTGGCACGGACAAGCGGGCATGGGCCGCGGCGTCGCCAACACGTTCTACAACTGGTTGGCATCGAAGATGACCGGCCATCCCATCGCCGACCTGACCTCCGGGTTCCGCGCCGCGCGTGCCGACAAGTTCCGCGAATTCGTCCATTTGCTGCCGAATGGTTTCAGCTATCCGACCACGTCCACCATGGCGTTTTTCCGCAGCGGTTATCCCGTCGCATATGCGCCGATCAAGGCCGCCGAACGCGTCGGCAAAAGCCACATCAAACCCGTGCGCGACGGCCTGCGCTTCCTGCTGATCATTTTCAAGATTGCCACCCTGTACGCGCCGCTCAAACTTTTCGCACCCGCTGCCGTGGCGTTCTTCGCTGTCGGGCTTGCGTATTACCTCTACACCTTTCTCGAATTTCACCGCCTGAGCCTCGTCAGCGCCGTACTGTGGAGCGCCGCCGTGATCATCTTCCTGATCGGATTGATTTCCGAGCAGATCACGTCGCTCACCTATCGGCGCGATGCGTGATTGACTTGGTCCAGTGGGTGGACTAACTTTATTGGCATGAGTGAAGTTATCAACGTCCACGAAGCCAAGACCCACCTTTCCCGGCTGCTGGACAAGGCCCATGCCGGCGAGGAAATCGTGCTGAGCAAAGCCGGCAAGCCGTATGCGCGGCTGGTGCCGCTGAAGCCAGTGCGCAAGAGGACGTTGGGCTTCATCAAGGGTACGCTTGATCCCTCGTTCTTCGATCCGCTTCCCGAGGAAGAACTGGCAGCTTGGGAAGGGCGGTGATCCTGCTGCTCGACACCCATGCGTTCTTGTGGGCCGTGATGCAGCCGCAACAGCTTGCGCCGAAGGTCCGCAAATTGCTGGAGAATCCCGTGACGGAGGTTGTCGTCAGCGCAGCTACGGTCTGTGAAATCGCGACCAAGTTTCGCTTGGGCAAGTTGCCTTCGGCAGCGCCCATCGTCGCGGGCGTGGACGAAGTCGTCAGGCGGCTGGGCGCGCGCTGGCTTGCGATAAGCCACGCCCATGCTCTCAAGGCAGGACAGTACCCCCAGCCACATCGCGACCCTTTCGATCGAATTCTCGCCGCGCAAGCTGAAATCGAGGGCTTGCCGCTGGTTACCCGTGATCGTGCCTTGCGGCAGTTCGGCGTGGATATCGTGTGGTGAGCGGGTGGGTCGTCGTGACCGGTTGCGATGGCGGCACAAACCCATGACCGCATTACGCCGCCGCATCCTCATCGTCACCCGCAACCTGCCACCGCTGGTCGGCGGGATGGAACGGCTGAACTGGCACATGGCCGAAGAGTTGTCGCGGGACGCGGAAGTGCGCGTGGTCGGCCCCGGAGGTTCCGCGGCACTCGCGCCTGCGGGGGTGGTGGTGTGCGAAGCACCGCTCAAGCCGTTGTGGAAATTCTTGTGGCATGCGCGCGTGCTTGCTCGCCGCGAAGCCCGCCGCTGGAAGCCCGACATCGTGCTCGCGGGCAGCGGGCTTACCGCGCCGCTGGCACTGTCTGCCGCGCGCATCTGTGGCGCCAAAACCGCCGTATACGTGCATGGTCTGGACGTCGCAGTGAAACATC
>JBOHYW010000099.1:0-13308 GCA_050738155.1 Rhodanobacteraceae bacterium | reverse complement strand
ATTCCTGGCGCTGGAACGAGCAGTGGCTGCCGCATGACGCGTGGTACATGCTTGCGGTTGCAGCGCGTCCCGCGACTGCTGCGACGCCGAAGCAGACAGCGCCCCATTGAGAAGCGGGGCGATCGAGCGATGCCCCCGAATGGCCTTGCCCGCTTGTGCGCAGATCGGAAGCCGTAATGACAAAAGCGGCATCGATGATGGTCGAGACACTTCTGGTGATGTCGGACGGCGACAGACGCGTATGCGAATTCCGGGCAACTTGGGCACGCAACCCATCCTCGCGGCCTTGTCGTCGGCGTCCTTCGTGGCACCGCCCGTTGAGATACCGCTGTCCGCGATACCGGTTGGGAGAAGATTCATGCGCAAGATTTGCCTGATGATGTTCGCCGCCGCTGCGCTAGTGGTGGCCGTTGCCGCATCGGCAGCATCGACGGTGCCGGTGTGGTCGTTGATTCCCCGGCCTGCGCAAATGCATCCGGCTGCCAGTGGATCGGTCACGGTCGCCGACGGCGGGCGCGTTTCGGTGCAAACGCACGGAAACCTTCAAGCCTTGGCGATAGCGCAACGATTCACGGCGTTGATTGCTTCGACACGTGGGCTGCATCTGCGCGTGGATTCGTCAAAATTCCCGGCGGCATCTGCGGTCATCGTGTTCAACCTGGCGCCGCACGCCAAGGTCGTGGGCGACGCCGGTTACCGCATCGCTGTCGGCGCAGGTCATATCGTCGTCACCGCACGCTCACCGCGTGGATTGTTCTATGGCAGCGTCACGCTCTGGCAATTGTTGACGCCGAATGCACAATCTGGCGCGCCGGTGCATGTGGCCGACGGCACGATCACTGACCACCCGCGCTTTCGGTGGCGTGGCCTGATGCTCGATTCGGCGCGGCATTTCCAGAGCGTCGCCGACATCAAGAAACTGATCGACTGGATGTCGCTCAACAAATTGAATGTGCTGCATTGGCACCTGACCGACGACCAAGGTTGGCGTCTCCAGATTCCGAGGTATCCGAAGCTCACCGAAATCGGCGCCTGCCGCAAGGCGATCGGGCCGGATGCGGCGCTGACCGGCAGTCCAGACAAACCATACTGCGGGTTTTACACCGACGCCGAGGTGCGCTCGATCGTGAAGTATGCGGCGGAGCGTTTCGTCACGATCGTTCCCGAGATCGATATCCCCGGGCATTCGCAGGCGGCGATTGCCGCGTATCCGTGGCTGGGTGTCACCGGCAAACGGCCATTGGTCTCGACCGACTGGGGCATCAATACCTGGTTGCTCAAACCCGACGCGCGGACGTTGGAATTCGTCGACGCTGTCATGGACGAGGTGATGAAGTTGTTCCCATCGCAATACATCCATATCGGTGGCGACGAGGCGGCCAAGGACCAGTGGGAAGCTTCACCCGGAGTGCGGGCGCACATGCATGCGCTCGGATTGAAGGACATGGATGCGCTGCAAGGCTGGTTCACCACGCAGGTGGCCAATTATCTGGCCGGGCACGGTCGAACCGCGGTGGGCTGGGACGAAGTCCTGCATGGCAAGGTCCCGGCATCGACGGTGGTGATGTCGTGGCACGCGCCGAGCGGCGCCTTGCAGGCGCTTGCCCAGGGACACGACGTGGTGATGTCGTCCTCGCCGACGTTGTATCTCGATCATCTCCAGTCCGATTTGCCTGGTGAACCGCCCGGCCGCCCCAGTGTGGAATCGCTCAAGGACATCTACGACTACAACCCGGTACCCGAAGGCGCCACCGCGGCGCAGGCCGGGCGCATCCTTGGCCTGCAGGCCAACCTGTGGGCGGAATACATGCCGACCTTCGCGCGCGTCCAGCACGCGGTATTCCCGCGCATCGCGGCGTGGTCGGAGACCGGCTGGTCGCCGGCATCGGCGCATGACTGGCACGGTTTCCTGCAACGGATGCCGGCTGAACTGGCGCGTTACCGGTCGCTCGGAATCAACTATGCGGACACCGCATTCGCGCCGGCGTTTGCCTTGTCGAAAGCTGCCGGCGGCGACATCGACGTGGCCTTGTCGAACCAGACCGGCTTCGGGGTGATCCGTTACACCACCAACGGTGAAGCGCCGACGGTGCATTCGGCGCGCTACACCACGCCGCTGTCATTTCCGATCGGCAAGGCGACCACGCTGGATGCGGCAACGTTTGCGAATGATGGTTTCGAGTTGGCCGCGCCGCGCAAGCGTTTGATCGACGACGCGGCCCTGCTGACCCGCCACAGCGACCAGCTCGAGACCTGTGGCAAGCCGATGATCGTGCTGCGTCTGGAAGACGACCGCCCGCTGACCGGCAAGCGGCCTGTCTACCAATTGGACATTGCCAACATGTGCTGGCAATGGAAGAACGCGCCACTGGATGGGGTGAAACGCATCGCGTTGACGGTCGGAAACCTGCCGTGGAACTACGCGTTGTGGCACGACGACAAGAATGTCGTGACCCGGCCCAAGGTGGCGGTGGCGGGGGAATTCCAGGTGCACCTGGATTCCTGCGACGGTCCCTTGCTCGCCACCATGCCGTTGGCGAAAGCCGCCCGGACCAAACGGCAAACCACGCTGACCGCCACCGTGCCGGCAACCAGCGGCCATCACACCTTGTGCGTGTTCGCCACCGGCGATCCGCACGACGGCATGTGGGCAATCGGAAAAATCGAACTGCAAAAGGCGAAGTTGTAGGTTGGGCTGAGCGAGAGCGAAGCCCAACGGTCCACCCTCGGGCGAGGGTGCCCCCGTCTGGCGAGCCGTTGGGCTTCACTGCGTTCAGCCCAACCTACAGGAAAACGCATCGTCACACGTCATTCCGGGTTCTGCGCTTCGCACAGCTCCGGAATGACGACGTTGAGAAATTCCTGCGGTCGTCCAGAAGCTCAGCGTGTAGGTCGGGCTGACCCGGACTCTATCCAGGAGAAGCCCGATGGTGCGGTCCCGTGCCAATGTTGGGCTTCCTCCGGCCAAGTTCGGAGTCAGCCCAACCTACGATTCAGCCGTTCAACAATCCAACCCCACGCCCCACCTTGGTGAACGCCGCGATCGCGCGATCGAGGTGTTCGCGCGTGTGCGCCGCACACATCTGGGTGCGGATGCGGGCTTGGCCTTGCGCAACCACCGGGTAAAAGAAACCGATCGCGTAGATGCCTTCTTCCAGCAAGCCCGCCGCCAGCGCCTGCGCGAGCTTGGCATCAAAGGTCATCACCGGCACGATCGGGTGATTGCCGGGTTTGATGTTGAAGCCCGCCTTGGTCATGGCGTCACGGAAGTAGCGCGTGTTTTCGGCCAGCTTTTCGCGCAGTTCTGCTGCTTCGTCCAGCATCTTCAGCACTTCGATCGACGCCGCGACCAGCGCCGGCGGAAGCGAGTTGGAGAACAGGTACGGCCGCGAGCGCTGCCGCAGCATGTCGATGACTTCGCGCCGGCCGGTGGTAAAACCGCCGACCGCACCGCCCAGCGCCTTGCCCAGCGTACCGGTAAAGATGTCGATCTTGTCCAGCACGCCATGCACTTCTGCCGAGCCGCGCCCGGTTTTGCCGAGGAAGCCGGTGGCGTGGCATTCATCGATGTGCACCAGCGCGTTGTACTTTTTTGCGAGTGCGGTGATCTGGTCCAGTGGCGCCACCACGCCATCCATCGAGAACACGCCGTCGGATGAAATCAGCTTGGTGCGCGCACCCGCGGCATCAGCGGCCTGCAACTGCTTTTCAAGATCGGCCACGTCGCCGTTGGCATAACGGAACCGCTTGGCTTTGCACAAGCGGATGCCGTCGATGATCGAAGCGTGGTTGAGCGCATCGGAAATGATCGCGTCGTTCTCGTCCAGCAGCGGTTCGAACAAACCGCCGTTGGCGTCGAAGCATGCGGCGTACAGGATGGCGTCATCGGTGCCGAAGAATTTGGCGATATCGTGCTCGAGTTGCTTGTGCAGATCCTGGGTGCCGCAGATGAAACGCACCGAAGCCATCCCGAAACCGTGGGTGTCGAGTGCTTGCTTGGCAGCTTCGATCAGACGCGGATGGTCGGCGAGGCCAAGGTAATTGTTGGCGCAGAAGTTGAGTACACGGCGTCCGTCGGCCAGCCTGATCTCTGCCGATTGCGGCGAGGTGATGATGCGTTCGTCCTTGTACAGGCCACTGTCGCGGATGGATTCGAGTTCGGATGAGTAACGTTGTTGGGCGGCGTAGGTCATGTCGAGTCTCACTTCATGGTCTTGCGTGTTTGGAAAGGGAAAGGCGGTGACGGCCAGTGTGTCTTGTCCGCGCCGATGAACATTGAATACGCATTGTTGAGGGATTGCTCACTGAGTCCAAGCGATTCCAGCCAACCAATGCACGCGTCAGTTTTTTGCGCTGATGATTGCAGCAGGCGACTGCGAATGATGCCTGTGCCTGTTTCAAACAACCGCTGCCCGCCGTAAATCTCGGCGATCAGGTGCGCCTTCCGGAAGGACATGTGAGCTATGGCCTGCGTGGCGATGGCCGTCTGGTAGGCCGCATCCGTAAGGTTCACGAAGACACCTGTTGCCTCGGGCAGTGCGCGATACTCTTCGCAAGGCAGAGATGGGCCCTTGCGGTTTCTCGCTGCCTCTTCGAGGTCGCGGGCACTTGCGTAAAGCTCAGCAACGCTCGTGTGCAGTGCCACGCGGTTGCCCTCAAGCTCCACCTGGATCGCGTGCAGGGCTTCCTTGACCGTTGCTTGCTGCTGACGCATCTGCGCCTGAACCTGGGCTTCGTGCTGACGATGGTTATTCCACTGGTTGATCAGGAGCGCCAACAGGACACCGAGCAGCACGGCCACGAATTGCACCACGGCATCGCCGAGATCGATGCCCTCGCTGTGCAGCCAGCGTTTCCGCTCGGGCGGGTTATCGTCAGGTGCGGGCTGCTTAGCGTTCGTCGATGCGGCCCGCCATCACCAACTGCAAACCACCTTGCCGCACTGGCCCGACGCCATCAGATCGAAGCCCTGTTGGTAGTCGTTGATGGCGAGTTGATGGGTCAGCACCTTTTGCAGTGGGAAGCCGGTCAGCAGCATCTGGGTCATCTTGTACCAGGTCTCGTACATGCGGCGGCCGTAGATGCCGTGCAGGGTAAGGCCCTTGAAGATGACCTTGTCCCAGTCGATGCCGGAACCGTTCGGTAGAAGACCGAGCAGCGCGACCTTGCCGCCGTGGTACATCACGTCCAGCATGTCGTTGAAGGCGTGCGCGTTGCCGCTCATCTCAAGGCCGACGTCGAAGCCTTCCATGTGCAAGTCCGACAGCACATTGCGCAGCGACTGGTTCTTGACGTTGATTACCCGCGTCGCGCCCATGTCGGCCGCGAGATTCAAGCGGTAATCGTTGACGTCGGTGACGACGACGTTGCGCGCACCGACGTGGCGCGCAATGCCGGCGGCGATGATGCCGATCGGGCCGGCGCCCGTGATCAGCACGTCTTCCCCGATCAGGTCATATTCCAGCGCGCAGTGCGCGGCGTTGCCGTAGGGGTCGAAAAACGCCGCCAGTGATGACGGGATCGAATCCGGAACCGGCCACAGGTTGCTGGATGGCATCGCGACGTATTGTGCGAATGCGCCGTTGCGGTTGACGCCGATGCCGACCGTATGCGGGCACAGGTGCGGGCGTCCGGCGCGGCAGTTGCGGCACATGCCGCAGGTGATGTGGCCTTCGGCGGAAACACGTTGGCCGACGTGGTAACCGCGCACGGCTTCGCCGACCGCCACGATCTTGCCGACGAATTCGTGGCCGATCACCAAGCCCGGCTTGATCACGCGTTGCGCCCACGCGTCCCAGTTGTAGATGTGCAGGTCGGTGCCGCAGATCGCGGTTTTCTCGACCTCGATCAGCACGTCGTTGTGGCCATATTCGGGTACCGGCACCTCTTCCATCCAGATGCCTTGTTCTGCGTTGCGTTTGACCAGCGCCCTCATCATGTTAGGCATGTCGTGTTGCCTTGTGCGATGGAAATGCCGGTCATTATAAGGCGACGGCACAAGGCTGCACCTGTACCACCACCCGTAAAATCGACGGATGTCGTATCACGCCGGCCAAATCGACCAACGCCCGCCAGCGGTTTTCCTGATGGGTCCGACCGCGACCGGCAAGACTGCGCTGGCCTGCGAGCTGGCCGATCGGTTTCCGGTTGAACTCGTCAGCGTCGATTCGGCGCTGGTGTACCGGGGGCTCGAGATCGGCGCAGCCAAGCCTGACGCGCAGACCTTGCGGCGTTACCCGCACGCCCTGATCGACATCCGGGACCCGTCCGAGCCTTATTCGGCGGCGATGTTCCGCGAGGACGCGCTGGCGGCGATGCGCACGGTCAGCGCGCGCGGCAAGGTTCCGCTGCTGGTAGGCGGTACGGGACTGTATTTTCGTGCGCTGGAACGTGGCCTGGCACCGATGCCACAAGCCGATCCGGAATTGCGCGCGCGCTTGCGTGAGAAAGCCGAGCGCGACGGCTGGCCGGCGCTGCACGCGCGGCTCGCGAAACTTGATCCCGTGGCCGCCAAGCGGATTGACCGCAACGATGTGCAGCGCATCCAGCGCGCGCTGGAAGCCATCGAGTTGTCAGGCGTTTCGCTGAGCGAGTTGCATGCGCGCACGCAGCGATTTGCGCGCATCCCGTATCGTGTGTTGAAACTTGCCTTGCTGCCAGCCGATCGCGATGCATTGCGCGAACGCATTGCATCGCGTTTCGACGCGATGCTGGCGGCAGGTTTTCTTGAAGAAGTGAAGCGCCTGCGTGCGCGTGGTGATCTGGCATCCGATTTGCCGGCAATGCGGGCGGTCGGTTACCGACAGGCGTGGCAGTATCTGGATGGCAAGTGTTCCGCGGCGGAATTTCGCCAGCGTGCCGTCTTTGCCACGCGCCAACTGGCCAAGCGCCAGACCACCTGGTTGAGGGCCGAGCGCGACGCGCGAACGTTTGATCCCGATTCAAACGGTCAGCATGCGGCCGTGGCCGACGCGATCGCGTGGTTTCTGGGTCGCTGAAAAGCAGCCATTTTTCCGCAATCTGCGTTACCATGCAGCTTCCGAATAAAAGAAGCGGTCACGCCGCCATTTGGTCGAAGTGGGGTCCATAAGCATGTCCAAGAGCCAATCGTTGCAGGATCCATTTTTGAATGCCTTGCGCCGCGAACGTATACCGGTTGCGATTTACCTGGTTAACGGCATCAAGCTGCAAGGCGTGATCGAATCGTTCGATCAATTCGTGGTGCTGCTGCGCAATCAGGTCAGCCAGATGGTTTACAAACACGCGATTTCAACCGTGGTTCCGAGTCGCGCCGTCAAGGTCGGTGGCGAGAGTGCGGTCACGCACGACGCCGACGAGCACGACGCCGACGAAGCACCGGCGCAGGATTGACCGCTCTGTTCGAACGCGAGAAACGAGGTGAACGTGCATTGCTGGTGTTGCCCTACACCGGCAACCGCATGCTTGCGCGGCGCGCGCAGGCATTCGCCGAGCTGGCCAAATCCGCGGGCGCCGAAATCCTCGGCAGCGTGCAGGCCCGCGTCGTGGCGCCGAACCCGAAGTTCTATCTCGGCACAGGTAAGGCCGATGAAGTGCAGGCCAGGGTGCGCGAACTCGGCGCCGACCTGGTGCTCATCGACCATGCGCTCTCGCCGGTGCAGGAGCGCAACCTCGAAAAACACCTGTCGGCGCGCGTAATCGACCGCGCGGCGTTGATCCTGGATATCTTCGCCCAGCGTGCGCAGTCGCACGAAGGCAAGCTGGAAGTCGAGCTCGCACAACTGAAGCACATGGCGACCCGGCTGGTGCGTGGCTGGACCCATCTGGAGCGCCAGCGTGGCGGTTCGATCGGCCTGCGCGGCCCCGGCGAAACCCAGCTTGAAACCGACCGCCGCCTGCTGCAGAAGCGCGTCGAGCAGTTGCAGAAGCGCATCGACAAGGTCGGTGTGCAGCGCGGGCAACAGCGCCGCGCACGCCTGCGCAATACCTTGCCGCGCGTCGCCCTGGTCGGTTATACCAATGCCGGCAAATCCACCCTGTTCAATACGCTCACCCGTGGCACCGTGTACGCGGCGGATCAGTTGTTCGCAACGCTCGACCCGACCGTGCGGCGGCTGGATGGACTCGATTCCGGTCCCGCGGTGCTGGCCGATACGGTCGGATTCATCCGCGAATTGCCGCACGATCTGGTGGCCGCGTTTCGCGCGACATTGTCCGAAGCGCGCGATGCCGACTTGTTGCTACATGTCATCGATGCCGCCGATCCCGAGCGCGACCTGCTGGTCGACGTGGTAAACAGCGTGCTGGATGAAATCGGCGCGGGTGAGGTACCGCAGCTCAAGGTGTTCAACAAGATCGATGTTTTGAATGCCAACATCCCTGTTGGCGAAGATCAAGAGCCGGGCATCCCGGGCCCGACTTTCCACAAGATCCCTCCGCGCGTCGATCGCGGCGCAGATGCAATGCCGCAAGCCGTGTGGCTGTCCGCAGCAGCTGGAACGGGGCTGGACCTGTTACGCACCGCCGTCGCCGCAAGGCTCGCCGGTACGCGCGTGCATGCGGAGCTGCGCTTGCCGCCGCGGGCTGGCCGCTTGCGTGCACGTTTGATCGAACTCGGCGCGGTGAAATCCGAACGTTACGATGCGGACGGGTGGCGGCTCGACGTCGACGCGCCGCGCGACCTGCTGTTGCCGTTGGCCGGAGATATACGCGGCGACGAGGGGCGGATTATCCGCGATTGGCTTGATGCGGCGTGAGGATCGCCGTGGGCTGCGGCCCTCGATTTCAGAGGTCCCTTCGAAGCGGCTGTTGTGAAAAGTCAGGCCAAGGATGGCCGTTCTGGTGTTGGTGAGTTTGAGGCCGTCCGGTGCATTCTTCAGTCTGCCGATGCAGCGATCAGGGATGATCGCATAAGGATGGTAGAATTCATCGTTTGCGCCCATCCAGCGCACTATTCCCGTAACCGAGGTTTTTGAACGATGCCCTGGAAGGAACCCGGTGACAAAAAACCGCGTGAACCCCGCGGCCGGGGGCCTTGGGGGCAGGACGGCCATGGCGGCGGTGGCCCCGATTTCGAAGCGTGGCTGAGAAAGGGCCGACGCCGGATGGGACCATTCGGGCACGGCCCGTTTGGCGTGCTCGCCATCATCGCGCTGCTGATCGTGCTGTGGTTGCTGTTCGGTGGATGGACCATGGTCGGCAACAATCAGGTTGGCGTGGTATTGCGTTTCGGACGGCTGCAAGCCCTACTGCAACCAGGCTTCCATCTGCGTTATCCATCGCCGATCGACCGGGTGCACAAGCTCGACATGGCGCGTACCCGTACCATCAGTGATGCGACGCGCCTGATGACCAGTGACGGCCAGTTGGCGATGGTCGATTACTACGTGCAATACAAGATCGCGGACGCACGCAAGTTCCTGTTCGCGACCCGCGATGCCAAGGACGCTGCGCGCAATGCCGCAGCGATCACGGCGCGCAACGTGGTCGGCACCCACACCTTGCGGCAACTGATGGATCGCAACGACGACCAACTTGGCAAAACCGTTGCCGCGCGACTGCGGGATGCGCTGGCACGCGAGAACCTCGGCATCCAGATCACCGATGCCGGCATTCAGCGCGTCGGCGTGCCATCGGAAGTGAAACAGGCGTTCGATGACATCGCCACCGCGCACGAAGATGCCAAAGCCGCGCAAGCGACCGCGACCGCCAACGTGGCGAACGGCAAGGTGCAGGCGGATGCGCAGGCGGCCTCGATCAAGGCCAACGCCAAGGCCTACCACGACAAGGCGATTTCGGATGCGCAGGCCGGCGTGGCACGCTTCGGACAACTGCTCGTGCAGTACCAGGCCGCGCCCGCGGTGACGAAACATCGGTTATGGCTGGACACCATGCAGGATGTGCTTTCCAGGAACCATGTCGTCGTGAACAGTGGCTCGGGCAACGTGATCGTGCAATTCCCCTTGCATCCCGCTGGCACGCCCGCGCCAGCGGGTTCCAGCGCCCCGGCATCGGCCGCATCGGCATCCGCGCCCGTTGGTTCGACGTCGGTTCCGGTGACCTCCGGTCCCGCAATGCGTGGGAGCGGCGCATGAAATACATCATTCCGGTGGTGATCATCGTGCTGGCACTGCTCGGTGCCAACGGCATCTACGTGGTGAGCCAGGGACATGCGGCGGTACTGACCCGGTTCGGCCAGGTCGAATCCACCCGGATCGAGCCGGGGCTGCATTTCAAGTTGCCGTTCCTGGAGCGAACCACCTACTACGATACCCGCGCGATCGTGTTGCAGTCCGAACCCGAAGATTACAAGACGGTGGACGGCGATCCGGTGCGGGTCGGTTTCTTCGTGCGCTGGCAGGTGGCTGACCCTGACGTGTATTTCAACGCGACCTCCGGCGACGGGCTGCAGGTGACCCAGCAGATGACGCCGGTGATTCGCACCGCGCTGCGCGCGCAAATTGCCAGGCATCATCTCTCCGATCTGCTGGCGTCCGGTGGTGGCGAAATCGATGCGGCGCTTCGTGATGCGGTGGCGGCAACCTTGCACCAGCGGCTCGGCGTGACGATTCTGGGTATCGGCATCCGTCGCGTGCTGCCGCCGGATGACGCGTTGCCGGCCGTCTACAAGCGCATGAGCGCCGAGGCGGAGGCCAACGCAGGCACCGTCCGCGGCCAGGGCGCGGCTGCCGCCGCAGCCATCCGCGCCAAGGGCGACGCCGCCGATCAAAAAGTGTTGGCCGCAGCCAACCAGGTTGCCGCGGCCGAGCGAGGCCGAGGCGAGGCAACGGCGGCCAAGATTTACGCGCAGGCGGCAGCAAAAAATCCGCAGTTCTTCCGCTATTGGAGCAGTCTGTCCACCTGGCGGAAAAGTTTCAGTGGTGGCGGCGCAGTGGTGGTGCTGAACAGGGATTCGCCCTTCATGCAGGCCATCGATGAAGGTGCGGCCGATGGCGCGTCGGTCAAGAAACATTGAATGGCGGAATGGTGGTAGAAACGCGCACCTGCGCGACAGTCGCCTGCACGCAGGCTCCTACGGCAGTAATTAGCCAAGCACGAGGTTTGATTACCGGTCGGCGCCTCATCGCGAACACGAATAATCAAAGCGAGAAAGTCATGGGACAGAGTGTTGTCGTTTTAGGCGCCCAATGGGGGCGAACGGCTGCGTTTGCGGACTGCAGTGGCAGTCCGCGCAGGCGCGAGCGCCGCAGGCAGGATGCCGTAGGCAGGCCGACTTGGCGAGCCATGGACGGCGAGTCTAGTCGGTGACGTCGCCCCACGACCGGATACACATCGAAGCGAGCACATCATGGGCCAATCAGTAGTCATCCTTGGCGCCCAATGGGGCGACGAAGGCAAGGGCAAGATCGTCGACCTGCTGACGCAGGACATCGGCGCGGTGGTGCGCTTCCAGGGCGGCCACAACGCCGGTCACACATTGGTGATCAAGGGCAAGAAAACCGTCCTGCACCTTATCCCGTCGGGCATCCTGCGCGAAGGTGCGCTGTGCCTGATCGGCAACGGCGTGGTGTTGTCACCGGCGGCGTTGCAGAAGGAAATCGCCGAGCTCGAAGGCAACGGCGTCGAGGTTCGCTCGCGTGTCAAGATCAGTCCGGCCACGCCGCTGATCATGCCGTACCACATTGCACTGGATCAGGCGCGCGAGAAGGCCGCCGGTGCCGGCGCGATCGGTACCACCGGTCGCGGCATCGGGCCGGCGTATGAAGACAAGGTCGCGCGTCGCGGCGTGCGGGTCGCCGACCTCAGCTATCCGCATGAGCTTGCGGAGAACCTGCGCGAAATCATGGATTACCACAACTTCGTGCTCACCAAATACTTGAATGCCGATGCGGTCGATTACCAAAAGACCCTCGACGAGGCAGTCGCGTTCGGCGAATACATCGAGCCGATGAAATCGGATGTCGCCGGCATCCTGCATGACTTGCGCCGCAATGGCGAGCGCGTGCTGTTCGAGGGTGCGCAGGGCGCGCTGCTCGACATCGACCATGGCACCTATCCGTACGTCACCTCAAGCAATACGACCACCGGTGGTGCGCTCGCAGGCGCCGGTGTCGGTGCCGACTACATCGACTATGTGCTGGGTATTGCCAAGGCCTATGCAACCCGCGTCGGCGGCGGGCCGTTCCCGACCGAACTGCATGACGCCATCGGCGAAGGTATCCGCAAACGCGGTGACGAATTCGGCGCTTCCACCGGCCGGCCGCGTCGCTGCGGCTGGATGGATATCGTGGCGCTCAAGCGCGCGGTGCTGATCAACGGCATCACGGGGCTGTGCATCACCAAGCTCGACGTGCTCGACGGCATGGACAAGCTCAAGGTCTGCATTGCCTACGAATACCGTGGCAAGCGCACCGAATACGCACCGCTCGACGCCGAAGGCTGGAAGGAATGCACGCCGGTGTATCTGGAATTCCCGGGCTGGCAAGAGTCCACCCACGGCGTCACCGAGTGGGATGAATTGCCAGCCGCAGCGCGTGCGTATCTGCGTGCGTTGGAAGAACTCGCCGGTTGTCCGCTCGCTATCGTTTCCACCGGCCCCGACCGCGATGCCAACATAGTGCTGCGCGATCCGTTTGCATGACGACCGTGCGTTGAAGGTAGGGCGGGAGTAGCGCAGCGAATCCCGCCGCTCCCCGCCTGATTGCCGCCATGCCGTTGCAATTCTGACGTTCGTGTCGGTTACAACCCAAAGGTTGATTTTTGCGATTTCAACTGATAGATTGAATAAGCATTTTTCAATCTGGAAGTTGAAGACATGGCTATCATCCGAATACCTGCCCAGCTCGGCCCTTTGCTGCGGGACGCGCGTCTTCAGCAGGGCATGACGCTGGCGGATGTCGCGGGTCAGCTTGGCGTCTCCGTGCAGGCCGTCTCCAAACTCGAGAAGAGCGCCGATCGCGCGTCGTTCGCGCGCATTCACCGGTTGTGCCTGTTGCTTGGGCTGCAGATCGATCTGCAACCCAGGGTAACCGGAGTCGCCGAAGCGTCGGGGGAGTGGTAGCGCATGGCCGCGCGTCCTGCCGTGCTGCACATCTGGATGAACGGTGACCTTGTCGGTCGCTGGGAGCGTACGCGCACCGGCGCCGACCAATTGACGTACGCGGATGCGTGGCTCGATTCGCCGGAGCGCCGTCCACTGTCCCTGTCGCTGCCATTGGCACGCGAACCATTGCGTGGGCCAGCCGTCGTCGCATATTTCGACAATCTCCTTCCCGACAATGAGCGCATTCTGCGGCGAATCCGGGAGCGCCATCATGCTGCCTCGACCGCGGCCTTCGACTTGCTGACGGCGGTGGGTCGCGATTGCGT
>JBOHYW010000098.1:0-13366 GCA_050738155.1 Rhodanobacteraceae bacterium | reverse complement strand
GGGGAAAACAAGCCGATTTCTTCGCTTGCGGAAGGGGGAAAACAAGCCGATTTCTTCGCAAGCGAAGGGGGAAGCAAAACTACCCGTTGTGCAACGCATCCCACAGCGCGCATTCGAGGTCCTGTTTGCGATAGGGCTTCTGCAGCATGGGTGCTGCGCGCAGGGATTCGGGCAGCATGGTGACGCCATAGCCGGTGGCCAATATGAATGGCTGGTGGCGCTCCAGCATGGTTTCGGCGATCGACAGGGTGCGTTCGCCACGCAGGTTGATGTCGAGTAGCGCCACGTCGAACTCCAGCGCCCCACACTTGTGCGATGCGTCCTCGAAACGCGACGCGCTGCCAGCGATGACGCAACCCATTTCCGTCAGCAAATCCTGCAGCAGCATCGACAGCATGGCGTCGTCTTCCACCACCAACACGCGGCAACCCGAAAGATCATCGGTACTGTCCATCACGCGGGGCGTCCTCTTCGCAAATGTCATCCAGCGGTGCATCGATCGTGCACTCTACGCCGGCATCGTTGAACGCCAGCTCCACCGTGCCGCCGAGATCCTGCGCCAGCCCGAATTCGATCAGGCGGGTACCGAAGCCGCGTGTCGACGGCGCCCGCACCGGCGGGCCGCCCCGCTCCAGCCACTGCAGCTTGAAATTGGCAGGGTCGTCGTCGGAAACCGCCCAATGCACCGACACCTTGCCAGCATTGTTCGACAGCGCGCCGTACTTGGTCGCGTTGGTGGCGAGTTCGTGCAGGGCCATTGCCAATGCCAGTGCTGCGGCCGGCCGCAGGCGCAGCTCGGGTCCGTTCACGTCGAGGTGCGACATCGCGCCGCCCGACCACGCCTCGGTCGCGTTGTGCACGATCTCGCGGATGCCGGCGCCTTTCCAGCTCTCGCGGGTCAGTACGTTGTGGGCAGCAGACAATGCCAGCAGGCGGGCATCGAAGGTCTCCAGCGCGCGCTTGGTACCCGGCCCCTTGAAGGTCTGCATCGCCAGCGATTGCACCGTGGCGAGGGTGTTCTTGACGCGGTGGTTCAATTCGTTGATCAGCAGGTCGCGATGCTGCTCGGCGCGTTTGCGTTCGGTGATGTCACGCGCGATCTTGGAGGCGCCGACGACGCGCCCTGCCACCGTCAGCGGCGAGATCGTCACCGAGATGTCCAGCCTGGACCCATCCTTGCGGCGGCGCACCGTCTCGAAATGCTCGATGGCCTCGCCGCGCGCGATTCGCCGCAGGATGTCGTCTTCCTCGGCCATGCGGCCCTCGGGAATGATCAGCGCGCTGATGGGTTTGCCGATCGCTTCTTCGGCACTGTAGCCGAACATCCACTCGGCGCTGCTGTTCCAACTGGTGACGATGCCCTCCAGATCCTTGCTGATGATGGCGTCATCGGTGGAGTCCACGATGCTGGCCAGCCTGGCCACGGCGTTTTCTTCATGCTTGCGCCGGGAGATGTCGGTGAACAGCACCGCAACCCTGTGCTGTTCGGGCTCGCCGACCCGGAAGGCGTACACGTCGAACCAGCGTTGCATGCCTGCGGCGCGCTGCTCGAAGCGCATCGGTTCGCCGCTTGCGGCGATTGCGCCGAAAATGTCGAACCATTGTTGCTCCTGTTTGGGCACCATTTGCCTGATTGTCTTGCCCACCACATTGCCGAGACCGGTGTTGCGGTGGAAAGCGGGATTGACTTCCAGAAAGCGGTAATCGAAAGGATTGCCTGCGTCGTCATAAAACAACTTGACGATGCAGAAACCCTCGTCGATCGAATCGAACAAGGTCCGGTAACGCGCTTCCGATTCGCCGAGCGCCTGTTCCGCGCGCGCGCGCTCGAGCCGCATCCAGATGCGCACACCGATTTCGCAGGCCAGTTTGATTTCGTCTTCACGCCAGTTGCGCGGCGCGGCGTCGGAGATCGTCATCTGGAAGCGCCATTGGCCACCGCGCAACAGCGGCACGCTCACGAACGACCCGACCGAGCATGCCGCCATACTGTCAGGGTCGACCCGCGGGTCGGTCGCGGTATCGCGCACCGCGTATATTTCGCCGGCACGGCAAGCCTGCCTGAATTCCTCGCCGTGAAAATCACTGATGCGATGCCTGCCTTTCCGGCCCGGCACGTCCGTGCGCTGCCACTCGTAAATGATGTCGATGAACTGTTCGTCTTCGTCGACTTCCCCGAACGTACAGGCCGAAGCGTTGAAATGCGCGGCTATCTTCGCGCCCAGCGTTGCCATCGCGGCTTCGACGTTGAGCATGCGCACCAGGTCTTCGCCGATTTCCGCAAGGAACGCCAGATTCGTTTCGTGGCGCTTGCGTTCGGTGATGTTCCACGCGACGCCCGGCATGCGCACGGCGCGCCGGGGATCGCCCTCGAATCGCACCTGCGCGCGTATCGCAACCCAGCGACGCACGTCGCCGGGCAGCACCAGTCGGATTTCCTCGTCGAGCATTCCCTCGCCCGCAGGGTCGATGGCATCGGCGATGGCGGCCGCGAAACGTTCGTGGTCGTCGGGATGGATCGTCGCGGCAAACGCCGATGCAAGATCGAGCGTACCGTCGGGCGGCTGGCCGAACAATTCCAGCATGCGCTCATCCGGTTCACTGCGATCGTCTTCTGGGTACCAGATGAAGGTGCCGGTTTCGGCCGCATCGAGCGCCAGATGCAGGCGCGCCGTCTTGTCTTCCAGCGCCAGCTCGATGTGTCTGCGCTCGGTTATGTCCTCGAAGCTCAGCAGGATCAGCGGCGTGGCTCCGTCCGCCTGCTGCAGGCGGGTGGCATTCAAGAGCATGCTGCGCTCGCCGCCGCCGAAGTCATGGCGCACCTCGAAATCCTCGACGTTGGTGCGCTCGGGCAGGATTTCTTCCAGCACGTGCCGCAAATCCTGAACGTCCCACTGGCGCTCAGCCAGTTCGTACAGCAGCACATGCTCGGTGGATTCCGGCACCGCCTTGAAATCGCGGTAGAAAGCACGGCTGGCGCTGACCACCCGCAACTCGCCATCGAGTACCAGCATCGGTTCACGCACGGTCGCGATGATGCTCTCGACAAAGGCTTTCTCGGCCTCGAGTTCGAGGTTGAGCGTTTGCGTCTGCGCTTCGTGATGGCGGCGTTCGCTGACGTCGACGAAGGTCACCACCACGCCGTCGACCTTGTTGTCGATGGTGCGGTAGGGCCGCAAGCGGGTCTGATAAAAGCAACCATCCTTGCTGGCCAACTCCCGCTCGACCATCACCAGATCGCGCAGCACGCGTTCGGCATCCGCGACCAAATTCTCGGCCTTGAGATTGTGGGTAAGGTGGGCCAGGGGACGCCCCACGTCGCTGGCGATGAGGTTGAAAATCCCGGTCATGCGCGGTGAGAAACGCCGGACCCTCAGACCCCCATCCAGAAACAGGATGGCAATCCCGGTGCTCGCGACCAGGTTGCTGAGATCCGCGTTGGCGCGCGCAAGATCGTCGTTGCGGGTCTGCAATTCCTGGTTGACGGCGAGCAGTTCCTCGTTGGTCGATTGCAGTTCTTCCTTGCCGGTTTCGAGCTCCTCGGTGGTCGACTGCAACTCCTCGTTCATGGATTGCAGTTCTTCGTTGGAGGCGCGCAATTCCTCGTTGGAAGTTTCCAGCTCTTCGATGGAAGTTTGCAGCGACTCGCGGGTGCTGGTGAGCTCGGCCTCGAGCTGGGTGATCGTGTCGTCGTCGCCGGCCGGACGCGGCTGCAACGGCGCCTCCGGGCCGCCACCCGTTTCCTCGAATACGACCAGTACGTGGCCTTCGACTTCCGCCAGCGGCCGCACCGTCAACAGGATCTGTTCCTCACCGCTGCCGTTGCGCACGCGCACCGGTTTGCGGCGCACACTTTCGCCATCATGAAATGCCTTGAAAAGCGCGCCGCGAAGTTCCAGGCGCAGACCTTCGCGGGCCATGTCGAGGATGTTGTAGTTGGCAACGCCCGCGCCGGGCTCGAGATACTTGCCGACCCTTCCGGAGATGTAGGTGAGGTCATGGTTTTCGCCGACGATCACGCACGGCGGCGCGTAGTGGACCAGAAGTTCGTCGCGGACGATTTCCTCGAAGCGTTTGCGCGGCTCGTCGCGGTCCTGCCGCTTCGCGTCCACGCGCGCTGCGCCGGACAGCAGCGGGAACTGCAGGTCGGTCACCGGCACGCGCCGGGACTGGAAAATTTTTGCCTTGCGGTCGATCTCGCTGAACAGCTTGCCGGCACTGCCGACCGATTCCGAACTGCCCAGAAACAGGTAGCTTTGCGGCTTCAGCGCAAAATGAAACAGCGCGAAGACCTTCGACTGGATGCCGGTCTTGAGATAGATCAGCAGGTTGCGGCAACTGATGAGGTCGAGCCGGGAAAACGGCGGGTTCTGCAGCAGGTCGTGCCGGGAAAACAGGATCATCTCACGCAAAAAACCCTTGACCACGAAGCCATCGCCCTCGCGATCGAAAAAACGCTTCAGCCGCGCCTCGGACACGTCGCCGACGATGGCACCGGGATACAAACCACGTCGCGCGATGTCCAGCGCGTGCTCGTCCACGTCGGTGGCGAAAATCTGCAGGCGCGGCGGCGAGGCCAATCCATCGCAGGCTTCGCCGAGCAGCATGGCCAGCGAATAGGCTTCCTCGCCGGTGGCGCAGCCGGGCACCCACAAGCGCACGGCTTGCCCTTCCAGGCGCTGACAAAGCTGCGGCATCACATCGTGCGCGAGCGCGCCCATCGCTTCCGGATCGCGGAAGAAATTGGTCACCGAAATCAGCAGTTCGCGAAACAGCGCCGCGGCTTCGACCGGCGTTTCGCGCAGCAGGTCCAGATAGGCGCCGAGCGTTTGCAGTTGGTGCACCTGCATGCGTCGGACGATGCGCCGCAACACCGTGTTTTGCTTGTATTGGCTGAAGTCGTGCCCGACCCGGGTGCGCAACTGCACGAAAATCTTCTGCAGGATGTCGGCGTCGCTGTCGCCCGCGGCGCGATCATCGTCCGGCAGCACGAAGTCGATCGTGGAATCCCTGACCTCGAGCAGTTTCGCCGGTATTTCGGCTACCGGCAGCACGAAATCGATCAGCCCGGTGGCGATCGCGCTGTGCGGCATGCCGCTGTAATCGGCCTCGGTTTCATCCTGCACCACGGCCAGTCCACCGGCCTCCTTGATCGCCTTCAGACCCTGGCTGCCTTCGCTGCCGGTACCCGAAAGCACGATGCCGATGGCGTGTTCGCCGGCATGTTCGGCGAGCGTGCGGAAGAAATGGTCGATGACCGTGGGTCGACCGTCGGCACGCTTGGGCGCGGTGAGCACGAGGCCGCCGTCGACGAGCGACAGGCCGTGGTTGGGCGGAATCACATAGACGTGGTTGGGCTCGATCCGGGTACGGCCCTCGACCTGCGCGACCGGCATACGGGTATGCCGCTGCAGCAACGCGGCGGCTTCACTCTTGTGTTTCGGGTCAAGGTGGAAGACCAGCACGAAGGCCATGCCGGTGTCGATCGGAGTATTTTCGAGCAACGTCTGTGCGGCTTTCAGGCCGCCCGCCGATGCGCCGATCCCGACTACCGGGAATTCCGGCACCCCATTGCCTTCCCGTTTGCCGTTCGCAACATCCATCGCCCCATTCTATCCATATATTTGCCATCTGCCGCAGGCTTTTCCGCGGCGTTTACCCAAGGTCCGCCAGCCCCGCCTTGTGGGTCATGCGTCACGCTGCTTGGCCTGGACACCCCCAACGATCCTCGGCATCGTCCCCCAGTGTCGTCATTCCGGACGTTGCGTAGCGACGATCCGGAATCTGCTCTTTGAGCGCACGCCACGAAAGCAGATTGACTCGCGCCATCCTTGGCGCTCGTCCTTCGGGCCGCCTGCGGCGTTCGCGTTTGCAGTTCCCGGATCAAGTCCGGGACAGGCTCTGCAAACGCAGTCGGGCTGCCGCGCCATGAAACCGGCGCGTCCCCCGGAACGACGAAGTCCGGGTGTGACGGCGGCTCGCCAAAATGCACGGGGCCGAACGTTTACACGCTCGGCCCCGCACTGCCTCCATGCTCGGGAACGCCCCACTCCGGCCGCTCCCGTGCGGCTTCCATGCCGAGTCCTCATCGCCCGTCTTCCTTGATGGCTGCTTCGCCAGTCATTCCGGTCGGATCGGAAGGCTGTCGATGGGCGACACTCGGCACCTTTCGGTACCGCAATGCTTCACGGTTTCCAGGAGCGCAAGCTAGAAAGACTTTGCAAACCACCATGCTGCATTGCACTCAATACGCAATCAAGAAGCATGCCAAGTTGAAAACCGCATAAAACCGTATTGCGAATGTCTGTTTCTGTATTGACTCGGTAATAGTTATAGCTATCACAGGGAAACATTTTCTGTCGGCGCTTGATCTCGACAATCACGCCTCGTCATCCATCTACAGTGGTCGCGGACGACCCGCTTCTACTACCGGGTCTTTGCCACGCTCTACCGTCGATTCTTTTGCAGGAACGAGCGTGCGGAAAAAGCAAAGTGCATCCTGTCCGCGCTCCACGACGAAAACCGATCGGCGGAAACCGCAGCGCGGGTTCCACCCTACGGGCTACGGGCATTTTCGCGTGGGCGGACTCGGCTGCAACCAAGTGGCGCATGCCGATCACTCTGCATGCGCCCTGTTGCCCTTAGCGTTTTTCGCGCGTCTTTCGCGATCGTTACTGGCTGCTACCAGCCGACATCGGCGCCGAACTGGCCGTTGCACGGCACGCGTCGTACTCGGTGCGCGTGACCTTGTTGTCATGGTTGCTGTCGCATTCGGCGAAGTGGCCCTTGATCCATGGGCCGCGCGAAGCATCGTCCTTGCTGATGTAACCCTTGCTGCCGGCGAGCACGTTGAAATTGCCGGGACCACCACTGTTGGGGCCGCAATTGGCGGCGTTCTGCCCATTCATGCACGCCGGGTTCTGCGTCATGGCCGTCGACGCGGGCCCCGTCGGCACCATCGCCGGCGCGGATTGGTTCGGCATCGGCTGGTTCATCGACTGGTTTGGGTTGGCCGCGGTCATGCCGGTCGCGGGCTGGTTCTGCACGGGCTGGCCCTGGTTGCCTTGTCCGCACGCGGCGACCGCAAGCACCAGCGAAATCGGCAGCGCGAAACTGAAATAAGCACGTCTGAAGCTCATGTCGATCTCTCCTCGTGGATTCGCCGGCACGTGCGCGGCACCCCGGATGAAGCAACGTGTGTGCCACGCGTCGCGTAATCGCAACAAACGCGTGACTTTTTGTTCAGAGGCTGTTCGGAGATCCGCGGCCCTCAGGTCCGCAAACCGACGCGTGCGTTGGCGTCCATCGAACTTTGCCAACCTTGCCGATTGGAACACCTGCTTCCGACGCGGTTCAGCGCGCGCGATCGCAACGGCTGCGCCGTAGAAACGGTTTCCGAAGCAGTCAGGAAATTTTTTCCGGGGTTCGCGGTGCGCAATTCGCACAACCGCACGCTTTCCGCACATGCACGGCTGGCACGATGTGTGCTGAATGAACGGCAACCATCCAACCCAATTCAACCGTCCAAGGGAGCAAGCTCGTGAGTCTATGGAACACCACTTATCAGTCGCTACCGGCCAATCGTGACCACGTGCAATTCATCGTGACGGGCCACAAGGCGTGGTTATTGGGCACCTATGAAGACAACTGTTTCCGATCGCGCTGGGCGACCTACATGATGTCCGAGGTGAGCTTCTGGCGAAAGCCGGATGACAACCCGCAACGTTCCGGCGTGCAGCCAAACACACCCGACAAACGTTATTGGTCCGAACGTCCCATACGAGGGGCGTGATGCTCAAGGGGGTACCGGCGACATTCCCTGCGGGCAACCGAGTTGCCTGCACGGATGTCATGCGCCGTTTACGACCTAATCGAAACCTCGGCAGTGTCATTTCCGCGCAGGCGTGAATCCATTTGCCATGTTGCACACAAGTTGCCTGGATTACCGTATGCGCGGGAATGATGGCATTTGAGTAGTACTCATATTCATGATTCCAGAATAGAGCAATCGAACGCTGCTGCGGCTAGCCGTACTGGACAAGGATACTTCGCGGCATGGCACAGTTGTTTTCAAAAAAATTTGGACTGCTGTTCCGGATAGGCATTATCGGCCTGGTAATGGGCACCATTGGATGGATTTTTATCTGGCGAGCATTCATCCATGCCTATCCGTACGATTTGAATGCGACACCGCAGCAACCGGTTCCCTTCAGCCACAAGCATCACGTTGGCGACGACGGCATCGCTTGTCGCTATTGCCATGTGGCGGTCGGGAAATCCGCGTTCGCGAGCATTCCGCCACTGACCACGTGCATGACTTGCCACTCGCAGTTGTACACACACCAGAAAGCACTCGCACCGCTGCTCACCGCCTTCCGCACCGGCGTGCCACTGCACTGGAAGCGCGTCTACAAGCTGCCTGACTTCGTCTACTTCAACCACTCGATCCACGTCGCCAAGGGCATCGGCTGCGTGTCGTGTCACGGGCGTGTCGACAAGATGCCGCTCACCCGGCGCGTCGCACCGCTGACGATGGAATGGTGCCTTGGCTGTCATCGCGACCCTGCCAAAGCCCTGCGCCCGCACGACGAGGAATTCAGCATGACCTGGCACGCCAGGAACCAGCTCGCGCTGGGCCGGCGACTGGTGCGTGTTGAGCACATCGACAAGTCGCGCTTGACGGACTGTTCCGTATGTCATCGGTAACGTCGTCATCGGTAACGTCGCCATCGGTAACGTCGCCGCGATTCGACGTCGACGCCGCGCGCGAGCGGCTGCTGGCGGCGCGTGGTCCAGTGTATTGGCGCAGCCTCGAGGAACTTGCCGACGCGGAGGGTTTTCGCGCGTGGTTGCGTACGCAACATCCCGCGCTCGCCGAAACCCTGGCGCTCGACCGCCGCGGCTTCCTGAAGTTGCTCGGCGCTTCGCTGGCGCTGGCCGGGCTTTCCGCGTGCAGCCATCCGCCGCAAACGGAAATCGTGCCGTATGTCGAGAAACCCGTCGGCCAAGTCGATGGGCTGCCGAGGTTCTTCGCCACGGCATTGACCCGCGCCGGCTACGCGCGCGGCGTGTTGATCGAAGACCACATGGGGCGACCGACCAAGATCGAGGGCAACCCGCAGCATCCCGCGAGTTTCGGTGGCACCGACATCTTCGCGCAGGCGGCGATATTGCAATTGTGGAACCCGGACCGCTCGCAGGCGGTGATGCACGGAAACGATGTCGCGACGTGGAATGACTTCTCCGCAGCATTGCTCCAACTCACGACGCGTTTCGACGGCAACGGCGGTGCCGGGCTGCACCTGCTGACCGGGACGGTGACTTCGCCGACGCTGTCGGCACAACTCGACGCGCTGCGCAAAAAGTATCCGAATGCACGCTGGCATGTGCATCAGGCGTCCGGCCACGACAACGTGATCGCCGGCGCGAAATTCGCATTCGGCAAACCTCTGGCCACGCGCCTGCACATGGATCGCGCCAAGGTGATCGTCGCGCTGGATGCGGACCCATTGTCCGACCCTGCCGCCGGCGTGCGCTACGCGCAGGACTATGCCGCGTCGCGCGACGCCGAACGCAATCATGGCGCGATGTCGCGGTTGTATGCGATCGAACCGACACCGAGCGTGACCGGCTCGATGGCGGATCATCACCTGCCGTTGGAATCGTGGCGGGTCGCAGCGTTTGCCACGCTCCTTGCACGACGCCTCGGCGTGAACGTGAATGGCGATGAAGCCGGTGGCCTGCGTGCAGGCGACCAGAACACCATGCATGGCCAAACGCTCCCTGGTCGCGAGCACGCTCGCTCCTACGGCAGCGCGTCCGATGGTCACGCGCATTGGCTGGATGCACTGGCCGCCGACTTGCAGGCGAACCGGGGTGCCTCGCTGATCGTGGTCGGGCCTGCGCAACCGGCGTGGCTGCATGCGCTGGGTCATGCCATGAACGCGGCGCTCGGCAATGTTGGCAAGACGCTCGACTACAGCGCCGCGGTCGAAAAATATCCCGACGACGATGGCTCACTCGTCGACCTGGCCAAGATGATGCACGCCGGATCAGTCGACACACTGCTGATGCTCGACGTGAATCCCGTCTACGACGCACCGGTCGATCTCGATTTCCCCGAAGCGTTGAAGAAAGTGCCGCATCCGCTGCACCTCGGCTTGTACCGCGATGAGACCGGCATGCGCACCGAATGGCATTTGCCTATGGCGCATCAACTGGAAGCGTGGTCGGATGCCCGCGCTTTCGACGGCACCGCCAGCATTATGCAACCCGGCATTGCGCCGTTGTATGACGGCAAATCCGCGCTGGAAATCATGGCCCTGCTGCTCGGCGACGACGTGTCGGATGGCCACGCGCTGGTGCGCAGGCAATGGCAGTCGCAATTGGCGAGCGACAAGGCATGGAAGCAGGCGCTGCGGGCAGGCTTGGTTGCGAACACCGCGTTGCCTGCGGTCGCGACACGTCCTCACCCGCAGGCAAACTTGTCTCCTGCCCTATCGCCGTCATTCCCGCGAAAACGCGGATCCAGCGACGATGCCCTTTCCGATAGTTCAAAGAATCTGGATTCCCGCCTGCGCGGGAATGACGAGCAAAAGCAGCGCGTTGTCATGCCCGGTACTGGCTCCCGGCCAACCCCTGCTGCCGTTGCCGTACATGGCTCTGGCGCCCGGCCAACACTTGACCGGGACGACGCTACCGGGAAGCAACACGAAAAACTGGAATTGCTGTTCCGCCCCGACCCGACCATCGGCGCTGGCGAATGGGCCAACAACGGCTGGTTGCAGGAACTGCCGAAGCCGATGACGCAGTTGACCTGGGACAACGCGGCATTGGTTTCCCCGACGCTGGCCAAGCAATACCAGTTGAACAACGGTGACATGGTCGAATTGCAGTCGCACGGCCACAAGTTGCACGCGGCGGTGTGGATCATGCCGGGGCAAGCCGCGCTCAGCGTCACCTTGCATCTCGGTTACGGCCGCACGCACGCGGGCCACGTCGGTGATGGTCGCGGGTTCGACGCGTATGCGTTGCGAACTTCCGATGCACCGTGGAACGCCGACGATCTGCAAATCCACAAGGCCGGCGCGCATTACGACTTCGCCGCGACGCAACACCACTTCAACATGGAAGGCCGCGACCTGGTGCGCGAAGGTACGCTCGCGGAATTCCTGGCCGATCCGCATTTCGCCACCGAACACGACAAGTACGGCGCCGAACCGCCGAGCCTGTACCCGGATTATCCGCCGGGCGAATACGCCTGGGGCATGACCATCGACCTCAACGCCTGCATCGGCTGCAAGGCCTGCACGATCGCGTGCCAGGCTGAAAACAACATCCCGGTGGTCGGCAAGGATCAGGTACGACGTGGACGCGAGATGCACTGGATCCGCGTCGACCGTTATTACGAAGGCGCGGCCGAAAATCCGCGCAGCGTGTCGCAACCGGTGCCATGCATGATGTGCGAACACGCGCCGTGCGAAGTCGTATGTCCGGTCGACGCCACCCTGCACGATTCGGAAGGACTCAACGTGCAGGTCTACAACCGCTGTGTCGGCACGCGGTTCTGTTCCAACAATTGCCCGTACAAGGTGCGGCGTTTCAACTTCCTGCAGTACGCCAACAAGACTACTCCGCAGTTGAAGGCGATGCGCAATCCGGAAGTAACGGTGCGCCGCCGCGGCGTGATGGAGAAGTGCACTTACTGCATCCAGCGCATCGAAACCGCGCACATCGAAGCCGACAAGGCCGATCGTCGCATCCGCGACGGTGAAATCGTGACCGCGTGTCAGGCGGTGTGCCCGACCAAGGCGATCCGCTTCGGCGATATTTCTGATCAGCAGTCGCAAGTCGCCGAGGCCAAGGCGTCGCCGCGCAACTACGCGCTGCTGGGCGAACTCAACACGCGACCGCGCACGACGTATCTCGCGCGCTTGCGCAATCCGAATCCGGCGCTGAAGGACGACGCGTCGTGAACGCGATGCTGCGTCATCTCCACCCGCTTGAGCCCCTCTTCCGCCGGAAGCACGAGCTTGAACCCCTCTCCCGCCGGGAGAGGGGCAGGGGCGAGGGTTCGGGACAGCGGCAACACCACAATCCCGCACCGCGCCACACAGTCGACGCAACCGAACCCTCATCCGCCCTTCGGGCACCTTCTCCCGGGGGGAGAAGGAAAAAGCAAAGCAATGCAGGACGGAACGCATGAACGCGGTCGTGCACGACGACTTGCCGCCGGTGCTGGCGCCGGGCGAAACCTACGCCTCGATCACGGAGACGATCAGCACGGTCACCCTGCACCGCCGTTTCGGCTGGCTGTGGCTGGGCGGTTTCGCGGCGGCGTTGTTGCTGTCGCTGCTGTTGTTCGTCGGCATCGGCTGGTTGCTGTATGCCGGTGTCGGCATCTGGGGTTTGAACATACCGGTGGCATGGAGTTTCGCGATCGCCAATTACGTGTGGTGGATCGCGATCGGCATGGGCGGCACTTTCATCTCCACCGCGTTGTACCTGTCGCACAAGGAATGGCGCAGCTCGATCAACCGCTACGCCGAGGCGATGACGATATTCGCGGTATCAGTGTCGGGCTTGTTTCCGATCTTCCACCTTGGCCGGCCGTGGTTCTTCTACTGGTTGTTCCCGTACCCGAGCGTGATGAACGTGTGGCCGCAGTGGCGCAGCTCGCTGGAGTGGGATTTCTGGGCGATCCTTGCGTATCTCATCGTGTCGGTCCTGTACTGGTACGTCGGCACATTGCCCGATTTCGCGACGCTGCGCGATCGTTCGCCGACGGTTGCGCGTGCGCGGTTCTACGGATTGCTGGCGATGGGCTGGCGCGGCGAAGCGCGTCACTGGCAGCGCTTCGAAACGCTCAACCTGCTGCTGGCCGGCGTCGCCCTGACGATCGTGTTCTCGGTGCACAGCATGGTGGCGCTTGACTTTTCCGAAGCGCAGGTGCCGGGTTGGCACGAGACGATCTTCCCGCCGTTCTTCGTGGCCGGCGCGTTGTTCTCCGGCTTCGCCATGGTGATGGCGCTCGGCATCCCGATGCGCAAATGGTTTCACCTCGACGCGTATATCACCGAGCGGCACCTCGACAACCTCGCGAAGATGATGCTGGCTGCCGGGCTGTTCGTCGACTACAGCTACCTGTCGGAAATCTTCAACGCGTTCTACAGCATGGACCCGTACGACATGGCGATGACCCTGCGCCGTGCGTTCGGATCCTACGCCTGGGTGTTCTGGGGCACGATCCTGTTCAATGTCGCGCAGATCCAGTTGCTGTGGATTCCGCGCGTGCGCCACAGCCACGCCGCGCTGTTCTTGATAAGCCTCGGGGTGCTGGTCGGCATGTGGCTGGAACGCTTCATGC
>JBOHYW010000097.1:0-13408 GCA_050738155.1 Rhodanobacteraceae bacterium | reverse complement strand
GAACCCGGAATCTGCTTTCGGCACCCATTGCACCAGAAGCAGATTCCGGGTGTTGCCCGCCAACGGCGCGGGCAACACCGGAATGACGTCAACCTGCCGGGCGGCGGGCTTTTTTGCTCGTCATTCCCGCACAAGCGGGAATCCATTTTGATTCGATGCGAAAGCAACCCGGGTTCCCGCTTGCGCGGGCGTGACGTCAACAGACATATTCGAGAGGTCAAAGCATGCCAGCCGACATCGATTTCCGCGCCGACGCCAATTGGGCCCATACCCAGGACGCCTCCGATCCGCTGCGCAGCTTCCGCGGCGAATTCCTGATTCCGCCGCACGCCGGCGATGAACAAACTTATCTGGTCGGCAACTCGCTGGGCCTGCAGCCGCGCGGCGTCCGGCAGGCGCTGCTGGACGAACTGGATGACTGGGCGCGGCTGGGTGTGGAAGGCCACCTTCGCGCACGCCATCCGTGGCTGCCGTACCACCGCGAGGTGCGCGACGACTTGGCCGAAGTCGTCGGTGCCGAACCCGCGGAAGTGGTGGCGATGAATTCGCTCACCGCCAACCTGCATTTCCTGATGGTGAGTTTCTATCGCCCAACAACCGAGCGCCATGCGATTCTGATCGAGCGCAATGCGTTTCCGTCAGACCGCGACATCGCCGCCTCGCAGATCCGTTTCCACGGTTACGACCCGGCCGAAGCCCTGATTGAACTCGACGCTGACGAACCCGGCGGCACGCTGTCCATGGCCGCAATCGAGCGCGCCCTGGCCGAACACGGCCCGCGCGTCGCGCTGGTGTTACTGCCGGGTGTGCAATACCTCTCCGGTCAGGCTTTCGACCTCGCCGCGATCACCCGGCTCGCCCACGCGCAAGGCTGCATCGCCGGGTTCGATTGCGCGCACGCCGCCGGCAACATCGATCTCGCCCTGCACGATTCCGATTGCGATTTCGCCGCGTGGTGTTCCTACAAATACCTGAACTCCGGTCCCGGCGCGGTGGCCGGCGCGTTCGTCCACGCGCGGCATGCGCGCGTCGAACTCCCGCGTTTCGAAGGCTGGTGGGGCCGCAACGAAACCACCCGCTTCCAGATGCACCCGGAATTCGAATCCGCCCCCGGCGCCGACGGCTGGCAATTATCCAACCCGCCGATCTTCGCGCTGGCACCGCTGCGGGTATCGCTGGGGATCTTCCAGCGTGCCGGCATGTCGGCCTTGCGCAAAAAGTCACAGCGCCTGACCGCCTACCTCGCGTGGTTGATCGAATCGCAACTGGGCGACGTGCTGGAAATCGCGACCCCCGCCGAACCCGATCGTCGCGGCGCCCAGCTTTCCGTGCGCGTGCGCGCCGGACGCGATGCCGGGCAATCGCTGTTCGACTACATGACCGCACAGGGTGTGCTCGGCGACTGGCGCGAACCCGACGTGATGCGGATCGCCCCCACTCCGCTCTACAACACGTACTCGGACTGCCTGCGTTACGCGGAAGCGGTGCGGTCGTGGCGCACGCAGGTATCGTGATGACAACGCAATCATTGTCCACGCAATACCATATACAGTATCATCTCGAATGAATGCGCAAACCAAGCTGCTGGCAGCCATCGCCGCCAATCCGCGGCAAGTACGGTTTTCCGACGCCTGCAAGGCGGCACAATTGCTGGGTTTCGTGCACAAGGGCGGCGCCGGATCACACCGTGCGTTCGCCCGCAGCGGCGAGCCGACCGGCCTGAACTTCCAGAACCGCGACGGGTTCATTCCGCCCTACCAGGCCCGGCAACTCATCGCGATGATCGAGAAGTACGGAGATCAAACATGAATCGTTATCCCTTGAACATTTTCTGGTCCGACGAAGACAAGGGCTTCATCGCCGAAGTACCGGACCTGCCGGGTTGCTCGGCTTGGGGCAAGACCGAAACCGACGCAGCCAGCGAGGCGCAGTACGCCGTCGCGGCGTGGTTGCAGGCCGCACGCGCCGCCAAGCGCAACATTCCGAAGCCCAGCATTGCCGAACCGGTTTCGCGCTACAGCGGCAAGTTTCTGGTGCGGGTACCGCGCAGTCTGCACGCGCGACTCGCGCGCGAAGCCGAGCAACAGGGCGTCAGCCTGAATCAGTGGGCCGCGACCAAACTCGCCAGCCAACGACCATAAGTGCGTCAGGCGGCGACTTGGGGAGCGCCATGGGGAAATACGACCATCTCGAACGCGACACACTGGTTCGACTGCTGGAGCGGCGCGACGCCGAACGCCAATTGGGGCTGGTGTGGGAACAGGGCGGGCTGGAAACGAAAGCTGCCGAGAACCGGGACTACGTTGCGCTGGATTTCGACGCAGATTTGAGCCACGGCGAGGCGCCTTGGCAAAACCTCGTCATCGAGGGCGACAACTACGACGCCCTGCGCGCCCTGCGCCTGAGCCACGCCGGGCGCATTGCTTGCATCTACATCGACCCGCCCTACAACACCGGCAACCGCGACTTCGTCTACAACGACCGCTTCGTCGACAAGGCCCATCGCTTCCGCCATTCCCTGTGGCTGGAATTCATGCACAAGCGCCTCGTGCTGGCGCGCGAGCTGCTGGCCGACGACGGCGTGATTTTCGTTTCCATCGACGACAACGAGCTGTTCCGGCTCGGCATGCTGATGGATCGGGTGTTCGGGGAAAGCAATTTCGTCGACGTTTTCAGTTGGGTGAGAACCCGCACCCCGGCCGCCCCCGCACACAAAACCAAGAAGGTCACCGAATACGTCCTTTGCTACGAGCGTTCCAGGAGTGACCGCAAATACAAGGGCATCGAGAAACCGGTACAGAGCACCAATCCGTTGCTCAACCAACCCAACCGTATTGCACGACTAAACTTTCCATCCGGCTCGGTTGCGACCAAACTTGCCGACCGCGCCTTCGAGCCAGGCGAATACGGCACCGCGCGATACAAAATCAAACTGATCGAGCCCGCGTGTGTAAAAGCCGGCAAGTTCGTGACGCCGTTGGTCATCGAAGGGAAATTTCGATGGAGCCAAGAGTATCTTGAGGACCAGCTTCGCTCCGGTGTTCGAGTCACAATTGCCAAAGAAACTCTCGTGCCGTCCTACGAGAAAGACTCTCATGGACGGGAAGCACTTCCGAATTTGATCGATGAAAACGTCAATGTCTTTACCAACGAAGCCGCATCATCCGAATTGAACAACGTATTCGGCGGTGAGTGGGTCGGTTTGTCAGAGGGCATGCGATCAAAGCCAACCTCCCTGATCCAGTACCTGGTCGGCGCGGTTTGCGACTCCAACGATACGATCCTCGACTTCTTCGCCGGCTCCGGCACCACCGCCCACGCCGTCGCCAAATTGAATGCCGAGGACGGCGGTACGCGCCGCTTCATCCTGGTATCCAGCACCGAAGCGACCGAAGACCAGCCCGACAAGAACCTGTGCCGCGATATCTGCGCGGAACGCGTGCGGCGGGTGCTGGGCGGCTATACCAACGCCAAGGGTGAACAGGTCGAAGGTTTGGGCGGCGGCTTTGCCTACCTGCGCGCACGCCGGATCGCGCCACACCGCCTCGCCACCCGTATCGCCCATGGCGAGGTCTGGCATGCATTGCAGTTGATCCACGACCGCGCCTTGAGCACATGGGCCGGACGCGGTTTCCAACACGACGGTGCCCTCGGTTATCTCGCCGACTTCCGCGCCGCCAGCATCAAGGCGATGCACGCGTGGCTGGGCGACACGCGCGGCGCCGGCCGCACCCTGTATAGCTGGACCCCGGAACGCATCGCCGCGCTCGCTCCGGAAGCCGACGTCGCGTCGATCCCCGATTTCCTGAAAGCGAGGTTCGGGCGATGAAATGCAACGCCCGCAGCTTGTCTCCTCCACCTTCAAGGGGGAGGCCGGGTGGGGGATGGTGGTACAGCGGTCATGACGGTCAAGCTCGTGCGACTTTTTTGACACCATCCCCACCCAACCCTCCCCTTGAAGGGGAGGGCTTTTCATCGATTCATGCCGAAGGATGCCCATGCCCATCGTTCTGAAATTGCGTTGGTGAAACGGGCCCGATACCGAATGACGAAAAGAACCACCACCATCATCGGCGCCGGCCTTGTCGGATCATTGCTTGCCACGTTGCTGGCACAGCGCGGCTTCGACGTGGAAGTGTTCGAACGCCGGCCCGATCCGCGTGTGCACGGTTTCCTCGGCGGCCGTTCGATCAACCTGGCGCTGGCCGAGCGTGGCTTGAATGCGCTGCGGCAGGCGGGGCTCGCCGACACCGTGCTGCAACATGCGGTAATGATGCGCGGGCGGATGGTGCACGCTCCGGACGGTTCGACCAATCTGCAGCGGTACGGCCTCGATGATTCCGAGGTGATCCGTTCGGTGTCGCGTGGTGGCCTGAACATCCTGCTGCTGGATGCCGCCGAACGCGCGGGCGCACGACTGCATTTCGATGCGGCGCTGGCGGGTGCGGATTTCAATGCGGGCCGCATCACCCTTGCAAGCCACACTGGCGTATCACGGCAACGTGCCGCCGGCTTGCTGCTCGGCTGCGACGGCGCGGGCTCGGCGCTGCGCGTGACGATGGGCAAGCAGGCCGATCTGGGCGAACGCATCGAGCCGCTCGGACACGGTTACAAGGAATTGGAAATTCCGGCTTTGAAGCCATCCTCCGCAAACGGGGGATGGAGCGATTTGTTCGCGCTGGAACCCCACGCCTTGCACATCTGGCCGCGCGGCAACTACATGTGCATCGCGCTGCCCAACACCGACGGCAATTTCACGGTCACGTTGTTTTTGCCGGCCGAGGGCGATTATCCGAGCCTTGCCACCTTGCCCGACGTCGGCGCCGCGCGCCGGCTCTTCGAGCAACAATTCGCCGATGCGCTGGCGCTGATGCCGACTTTCGATGACGACTGGACAGCGCATCCGGTCGGGCAACTGGCAACCTTGTATCTGGACCGCTGGCATCTGAACGGTCGCGCGGTACTGCTGGGCGATGCCGCGCACGCGATCGTGCCGTTTCACGGGCAAGGCATGAATGCCGGCTTCGAGGACGCGGTGGAACTCGCCGGGCTGCTCGCCGAGCAACCAAGCGATTCCGAATCGGTATTCACCGAGTTCGCGGCCCGGCGCAAGCCGAACGCCGATGCGATCGCGGCGATGTCGCTGGCCAATTACATCGAGATGCGTGATGGCGTGGCCGACCCGCATTACCTGCTGAAGCGCGAACTCGCCGCGGCGCTAACCGAGTACGCGCCCACACATTTCATGTCGCACTATCGCATGGTCAGCTTTACTTCGTTACCCTACGCGCGCTGCCTCGATCGCGACCGCCGCCAAGACGCGCTGATGGAAAGCTTGCTGGCCGGACACGAGCGAATCGGTGAAATCGACATCGCCGCCGCCGCCGAACGCGTGCGGTCCGACCTTCCACCCTTGACCGGCCTCGCCTGACCGACATGCCCTTGCCAGAATCGATCCGCCGCGCGTGGACCGAAACCGACTACCGCGTGCGCCTGTCGTGCGGTGGCCACGTCAGCATTTTCTGCGGCTCGCCATTGCCGTTGTCGCTGCTGGCGCTGCTCGGCCGCGAAGGCGAGCCATGGGGCTACATCACCGCATGGAACCCGGCCGGCGTGCGCTTGCCGCTGGAATCCAACCGCATCCGCCAGCGCCGCCTGCGCGACGAATTGAAGGCCGACCGCTTTCGCTATTACGGCGGCATCGGGGTTGGTCCGAGCGATTGGCGCGAACCCAGCCTGTTCGTGCCGGGCATCAGGTTCACGAAACTGGATGCACTGGCCCGCCACTTCGGACAGCTCGGCGTGGTGCGCGGCGTGGGCATCGAACCGGCGGAATTGCACGAGTTGATTTGACTTGCACGTGTGGGCCGTGCACCTGCGCGTCGCCGGTTCCGTCGCTGTGCTCCTTGAACCGGCCTACGGACGGGTGACACGTCGTGCTCACCGAAGGCCCGGCGCATCCGAAACCGTGTAACGCCCTGCCGTCACCCAGCGTGGACAGGTCATGCTGCCGCCGCGACAATATGCGGTTACGTGCCATGAATCCGCCAACCGCCACCGCCGCGCCGCTGCTCACCGCGCACCACCTCGCGTTTTCGCGCAACGACGAGCCCGTGTTCGGGCCGCTGGATTTCAGCGTGGGCCGCGGCGAGACGTTGTTGGTCGAAGGCGACAACGGTTCCGGCAAGACCACCCTGCTGCGGGTGCTGGCCGGAATGCTGCCGGCCGGCGAAGGCGAAATCCACTTCCACGGACAACCGGCGTCGCGCGACAGCCGCAACGGCCACACCTTGCTGCTGGGGCACCGTTCGGGCATGCACGGCTCGCTGAGCGCACGCGAGAACCTGGCCTTCCTCGCCGGGTTGTATGGAACGCGCGACGGTGTAACGCCGGAATCGGCGATGCAGGACGTCGGCATTGCGGCCTGGATCGACGAGCCGCTGCACACGCTTTCGGCCGGTCAGAAAAAACGTGTCGGTCTGGCACGCCTGCTGTTGCTGCCGGGCGACATCTGGTTGCTGGACGAGCCTTACGCCAACCTCGACCGGCATGGTATCGATCTGGTCAATACGCTGATCGCCGGCCATTGCGCGCGCGGCGGCGCGGCGCTGGTGACCAGCCACGGCGCGGTGCGTTTCGCCGATCCGCAAGCGCGGCACATCCGTCTGACCGCATGACAAAGAACCAATCAGTCCGCAAATGACACCAACTGAACGCAAATTGACGTTTGAAGAACGCCTTGTTCGCATTCTTTGCGTTCATTCGCGGCTAAAACACCCTTGATCCGATGGTCTACACCTTCTCCAGCGCACTCGAACGATCGCACGCACAGCCCGTGACGGTTGCGCGCGCGCCCGGCGCATGGCGCGCCTGTCGCGCGTTGGCGAGGCGCGATTTCGTGCTGGCGTGGCGGCGGCGTGGCGAGTTGTTCCTGCCGCTACTGTATGCGGTGATCGTGACGGCGTTGTTCCCGTTCGCGCTGGGGCCCGATCCCGCGCTGCTGGGACGCATCGCGGGCGGCGTGCTGCTGGTGATCGTGGTGCTGGCGATGTTGCCGGCGCTGGAATCGATGTTCCGCGCCGACTTCGAAGACGGCACGCTGGAGCAATGGCTGCTGGCGCCGCAGCCACTGGCCCTGCTGGCCTTGACCCGGGTCATCGCGCACTGGCTGACCACGGTCTTACCCTTGCTGATCGTGATGCCGTTATTGGGAGCCCTGCTCGACCTGCCCGCCAACACCTTGCCGGTATTGATGCTGGCGCTGCTGCTGGCCACCCCGCTGCTGGCGCTGCTGGGCGCGGTGCTGTCGGCATTGGCGGTGGGGGCGCGTCGCTCTGGTATTCTATTGGCCTTGATGTTGCTGCCGCTGGCCGTGCCGGTGGTGATTTTTGCCGCCGGTGCCATCGCCGCGGCGCAATCCGGCATGCCGTATCTCGCCCCGTTGTCGTGGCTGGCGGCGGCCTTGGTATTGGCGATCGTGTTGGCGCCGCTTGCATGCGCGGCGGCGTTGCGAATCGCGGTTGAAGCGTGACATGTCCCGTTCGTATCTTCCCCACTGGATCCACTGGCTTGGCTCACCGCCGAACTTCTACCGGTTCGCCGGAAGCTTGCGCCCCTGGCTGATGGCCGCGGCGCTGGTCACCGCCGCGATCGGGCTGTATGGCGGGCTGGTGCTGGCGCCGCCGGATTACCAGCAGGGTGACGCCTACCGGATCATCTTCATCCACGTGCCGAGCGCGTGGATGAGCCTCTTCATTTACGCATCCATGGCGGTCGCCGGTTTGATCGCGTTGGTATGGCGCATCAAGTTGGCCGAGGTGATCGCGATGGAATGCGCGCCGATCGGCGCCGCGTTCACGTTGATCACGCTGATTACCGGCTCGCTGTGGGGCAAGCCGATGTGGGGCGCCTGGTGGACATGGGGCGCGCGACTCACTTCGGAACTGGTGCTGTTTTTCCTGTACCTCGGCGTGATCGGGCTTTACCACGCCTTCGAGGATCGTCGCCGCGGCGCGCGTGCGGCTTCGCTACTGGCGCTGGTCGGCATCGTCAACCTACCGATCGTGCACTACTCGGTGCAATGGTGGAACACCTTGCACCAGGGCACCACGGTGAACCTGCTCGGACATTCATCGATCGCACCATCGATGCTGTGGCCGCTGCTGGTGATGGCGTTGGCGACACATCTTTACTTCTTCGCCAGCATCCTGGGTCGCGCGCGCACCGGGCTGTTGTCGCTGGAAGGCGGCAAGCAGTGGGTGCGGCAATTGATCGTGGAGCGAGGGTCATGATGCACTGGCTCGCGCTTTTCTACCCCCTTGAGTCAAGGGGGGCAGCCGATTCCGCAAGGAATCGGCGGGGGTCGTGGAGGCAGGAAACCCATTGCGTGGATTGCTTCAGCGTTGAGTGGAGCGGTGAACTGACATGATGCACTGGCTCGCGATGGGCGGTTACGCGATGTACGTGTGGCCCGCGTACGCGGTGTTCTTCATCGTGCTGGCATGGGACTGGCTGGCGCCCGCCATGAAGCGGCGGCGACTGACCCGCGAATTGCGCGGGCGCATTGCACGTGAACAGGTCCGCAAGACGCGCGCCACACGCGCGGAGGTATCGGCATGAACCCGGTTCGCAAGCGGCGGCTCGTCATCACCCTGGTGATCCTCGGCGCGGTGGCGATCGCCACGGTCTTAAGCGTGTTCGCGCTGCAGCAGAACATGACGTATCTGTATTCACCCAGCGAAGTCGACGCCGGCAAGGCTCCCGTGAACGGCGTATTCCGCCTCGGCGGCATCGTCGCCGAACACAGCGTGCACAAGGTGTCCGGTACCTTGCAGACCGATTTCGTGATCACCGATCGCTTCAAGAATATTCCGGTCAAGTACACCGGCATCCTGCCCGACCTGTTCCGGGTCGGCCAGAGCACCATCACTACCGGGCGCATGGAGGACGGCACCTTCGTCGCGACCAAGGTACTGGCCAAGCACGACGCGACGTACATGCCGCCGCAGGTCAAGCAGGCGATTGCCAAGGCGAAGGAAGAAAATCGTATTCCCAAGGCCGGGACTCGGGACTCGGGACCCGGGACTCGTTAAAGACAACCGTAAGTTTGGTGGCTCTTGAACGACGAACCACGCAACGCATGAAGTCCATCGCAACAATCAACAGCGAAAACCTCACTACCAAATTCCGTCGGCGGACAGAGCAGATGAATCCCGTAAAAACCCTCAACGAAATCGGGTCCCGAGTCCCGGGTCCCGAGTCCCGGATCTTCAAATGACTCCCGAACTCGGCCAGGTTGCACTGATCCTCGCGCTGCTGTTGTCGGCGCTGCAATGCGTGCTGCCGATCGTCGGCGCGTGGCGCGGCAACCGGCCGCTGATGGCCACCGCGCGCTCGTTGGCGGTCGGCCAATGCGTGTTCATCGTGCTGGCGTACTGCATCCTCACGTGGGCGTTCTGGACCAACGATTTTTCGGTCGCGTACGTCGCGCAGAATTCGAATCTCACCCTGCCGTGGTACTACAAGCTCTCGGCGGTGTGGGGTGCGCACGAAGGCTCGCTGTTGCTGTGGATGCTGATCCTGAACCTGTGGACGGTGGCGATGGTCGCGCTCGGCGGCAAGCTGCCGCAAGCGTTCTTCTCGCGCGTGATCGGCGTGCTGGGTTTCGTGTCGTTCGGATTCCTGTTGTACATGGTGACCACGTCCAATCCGTTCGGGCGCATCCTGCCGGCGCCGCTGAACGGCGCGGACCTGAACCCGGTGCTGCAGGACCCCGGACTCACCTTCCATCCGCCGATGTTGTACATGGGCTACGTCGGTTTCAGCGTGGCGTTCGCGTTCGCAATCGCGTCGCTGCTGGGTGGCGAACTGAAGGCAACCTGGGTGCGCTGGGCGCGGCCGTGGACCAATGTCGCGTGGGGTTTCCTGACCATCGGCATCGTCGCCGGCAGCGCGTGGGCGTACTACGAGCTCGGTTGGGGCGGCTGGTGGTTCTGGGATCCGGTCGAAAATGCCTCGTTCATGCCGTGGCTGATCGGCGCCGCACTGATCCACGCACAGGCGATCACCGACAAGCGCGGCGGCCTGCGCGCGTGGACGTTGCTGTTGTCGATATTCGCATTCGCGTTTTCTCTGCTCGGTACCTTCCTGGTGCGCTCGGGCCTCTTGACCAGCGTGCACGCGTTTGCGTTCGCGCCGACCCGCGGCGTGTTCATCCTGGTCTATCTCGGCGTGGTGGTTGGCGGTTCGCTGCTGCTGTACGCGCTGCGCGCGCCCAAGGTCACCGGGGGAAAGTCATTCGCGTTGGCTTCGCGCGAGACCATGATGCTGATCGGCAACCTGATGCTGACTGTCGCCTGCGCAATGGTGCTGCTCGGCACGCTGTATCCATTGGTCGGCGAAGCGCTCAACATCGGTCGCATCTCGGTGGGACCGCCCTACTTCGGCCCGCTGTTCCTGCTGTTGATGACACCGCTGGTGCTGGCGCTGCCGTTCGGGCCGCTGTCACGTTGGGGCAAAGCCGACTTGAAAGTGTGGAAGCGCGCGCTGGTGCGCATCGTCGCGTTGGCAGTTGCGGCCGGAATCATCGGCTTCATCCTTGGCGCGCGCACGTTCTACGAATTGCTGGGCGTCACCGCTTCGGCATGGGTGATCGCGGGCGTGGCGATGTTCGCGATCAAGCGTTGGCGCGAGGCGCCGCCCGGCAAGCGCTATCCGTTCGAAATGCTCGGCATGATGCTGGCGCACGTCGGCATCGGTGTGTTCATTGCCGGCGCCGTGCTGACCCGCTCGCTGAGCGTGGAAAAAGACGTCAGCATGCGCCCCGGAAGCAGCGTGCAAGTCGGCGCCTACGATTTCCGCTTCAACGGCGTCGCCGAGAAACAGGGCCCCAACTACCACGCCCAGCAAGGTACGGTGGTCGTCTCGCGCGACGGCGAACAGGTGGTGGTGCTGCATCCGCAAAAACGCACCTACCCTGGCGGTCAGGTGCAAACCGAAGCGGCGATCCAGGCTGGCGTATTCCGCGACCTGTACGTGTCGCTGGGCGATCGCATCGACAGCGATGGTGAATGGTCGCTGCGCGTGTACGACAAGCCGTTCGTGCGCTGGATCTGGGGCGGCGGTGTATTGATGATGCTGGGCGGTTTCACGGTGGTGCTGGACAAGCGTTTCCGGCTGGCGCACCGGGAAGAGCCCGAATCGGTGCGACCCGAGCCCGTACCGCCACGCAAACTCGCGGAAGACCAGGCGTGAACGAAGTTGCTTCCCGCAGATCACTTGGCCGCTTCGTGCCGTTCATCGTGTTCGCGGCACTGGTGGTGTTTTTCATCGTGGGGCTGGTCTGGAACCAGAGCCACGACGCGCGCTTCGTGCCCTCGCCGCTCATCAACAAGCCGGCACCGGCGTTCAACCTGCCGTTGCTGAAACAGCCTTCGCAAAGCGTAAGCAAGGCCGACATGCTCGGCCAGCCGTACCTGCTCAATGTGTTCGCGAGCTGGTGCTTCGCCTGCGGCGAGGAACATCCCACGCTGATGGCCTACCGCGACAAGTTCGGCATTCCGCTGATCGGCTACGACTACAAGGACAAGTCCGCCGACGCACTGGCATGGCTGCAGCGCCATGGCGATCCGTACCACGAGGTGATCACCGACCAGTCTGGCGAAACCGCGATCAACTTCGGCGTGTACGGCGCGCCGGAGACCTACCTGATCGATGCGCACGGCGTGATTCGCTACAAGCACATCGGTCCATTGACGCCGACAGTGATCGCGCGCGAACTGGAACCGCGCATCCATGCGCTCGAGCAGGCCGGCACATGAAGCGCCTGCTCACCATCGCCCTGCTCGCGTGCGCGCTGGTGTTGGCCACCACCAGCGCCTTCGCGATCGATCCGCTGCCGTTCCAGAGCAGCGCACAGCGCGAGCGCTTCCAGCACCTGACCGGCGAACTGCGCTGCATGGTCTGTCAGGACGAAAGCCTGCTCGCCTCCAACGCCGATTTCGCCAAGCAATTGCGACGCAAGATTTTCGGCATGATGCAGGAGGGCAAGAGCGACGCCGAGATCAAGCAATATCTGGTCGCGCGTTATTCCAGTTTCATTCTGTATGATCCGCCGCTCGCAGCCAGCACCATTGCGCTGTGGTTCGGCACGCCAGCGATCCTGCTGGTCGGCGCTGGCGTGGTGGTCATGTTGTTGCGCCGCCGCACCCGCCCGGCCGCGACCATCCCCGAAGAGCCCGGAGAAGACTGGTGACATTGCGCTTTCTCATCATCGCCGCCGTGATGGTGGTGGTCGCCTTGGCCTGCGTGCTGGTACCGATGCTGCGCAGCGCGCGCCGTGAAGGCCAGCCGCGCGCGCCGTTCTGGCTGGCGCTGGCACTGGCGCTGGCGACACCACCGATGGTACTTGGCTTGTACCTGGCACTGGGAACCCCGCAGGCGCTGCAACCTCCGCCGGCCGACACGCCCGCCGAGCTCACCAAGGCCACGCAGCAGTTGCAGGCAACCCTTGCCAAGCAACCCGGCGATGCGCAGGGCTGGGCGTTGCTGGCGCAGGCGTACTCGGCATTGAACCAGCCGCAGCAGGCCAAGGACGCCTTGCAGCACCTGCTGAAGTTGAAGCCGGACGATCCCGATGCGATGGTGGCGCTGGTCGAGGCATCGGCGGCAACCAACTCCAACCACATGATCGATGGCGCGTCGCGCAAGCTGTTGCAGCACGCGCTCACGCTCAACCCGACCCACCAGCGCGCGCTGTGGCTGCTCGGCATCAGTGATTTCCAGCGCAAGCAATATGCGGACGCCGCGAAGCAGTGGAACACGCTGCTGCCGTTGCTGCCGAAAGACTCGAAAGTCGCCGCTACCGTGAAGCAGGAACTGGCCGAAGCGCAACAGCGCGCCGGTGGTTCACAAAGCAGCCTGCTCGTGGCGGCCGATCCGGCGCCTGCGGCCACGTCCGTCCACCCGGCCGCGGCTGGTCCGGTGGCGCTGACCGTCACGGTCAAGCTCGATCCCAAACTGAAGGAACAAGTGAAACCTGCCGACACCTTGTTCGTGTATGCGCGCGCGGTGGATGGTCCACCGATGCCGCTTGCGGTGGCGCGCCTCAAGGCGTCGGCGTTGCCAGCGAAGGTGACACTGACCGACGCGATGGCGATGACGCCGCAGCTCGAACTTTCCGGATACGCGAAAGTGCAGGTTATCGCGCGCATCAGCAAGACCGGCAACGCCATGCCGCAGCCGGGTGACCTGGAATCGTCCGCGGTGCAAGTGGCGACCGCCTCGCATGCGCCGGTTGCGCTCACGATCGACAAGGTGGATTGAGTCCCGGGACTCGGGACTCGGGACTCGGGACTCGGGACTCGGGACTCGGGACTCGGGACTCGGGACTCGGGAAAGCGTAAATGCA
>JBOHYW010000096.1:0-13739 GCA_050738155.1 Rhodanobacteraceae bacterium | reverse complement strand
GTGCGAGCGTGAGTTTCGCCTGATCCGCGTGCAACTGCGCCTGCTGGCTGGAATCATCCAGTCGTACGAGCAACTGCCCCCGATGCACCTGTTCGCCCGAGTCAAATGCGATAGCCGTCACGTTGCCGGCGATCTGGGCCGTAACCTGCGTGCCTTGCACGGCTTCCAGACTGCCCACAACGTCGACCTGGTTACTCCAGGGCTGGTCGCGGGCCGTGGCAGTCGACACCGTAACCGGGCGAATCGGGCGATGCAGGTTCGCCGCCGCCGCGCGGTAGCCCGCGTAGAACTTGCCGCCAAACAGGCCACCGAAGACCACGATCAGGAGCCCCACCACCACCAGCAATTGCTTGTGCTTGCGCATCATCCTCCCCGGCCGGCACTCCCCATGAAAACGCGCGCCCGCAATGGAATCGGTACCGATTACTTTCCGAACACCCCCTGCGAGATGTCGCACGCGCACGGACTATGCCGCATGCAAACAGCAAAGTCGTGTCCCGATGGTCATAGTCAGCCGGCCGTTGACGGGCGGCGGGCGGCCCTTCCGGGCCACCTTTGCAGCATCTGGCGCGACAATCTAACCGCGCAGCAGCCCCATCATTGATGCCTGATAGCGCGAACCCGCCGCAACGTCGCGTGGAAACACCTTGTCGATCACGGCAAGGTCAGCGGCGTCCAGCGACACGTCCAGCGCACCCAGATTCTCGTCGAAATACTTCACGCGTTTGGTTCCCGGGATCGGCACGACGTGTTTGCCTTGCGCCAACACCCACGCCAATGCCAGTTGCGCAGGCGTGCAGCCCTTCGCTGCCGCGAGCTCGCGCACCTTGTCGACCAGCTCGAGATTGCGGGCGAAGTTCTCGCCTTCGAAACGTGGGCTGTGGCGACGATAATCGTCCTCGGCGAAATCATCCTGGTTCTTGATGGCGCCGGTCAGAAAACCGCGCCCCAATGGTGAATACGGCACGAAGCCGATACCGAGCTTTTCACACGCCTGCAGCACGCCATCTTCCGGATCGCGCGTCCACAAGGAATATTCGCTCTGCACCGCGGTGACCGTATGCACCGCGTGCGCGCGCTCGAGCGTGGCGGCCGACGGTTCCGACAACCCGACGTACAGGATCTTGCCCGCCTGCACCAGGTCGGCGAGCGCGCCCATGGTGTCCTCGATCGGTGTGTCACGGTCGATGCGGTGCTGGTAGTAAAGATCGATATGGTCCTCGCCGAGCCGCTTCAGGCTGGCATCGCAAGCTGTTTTCACGTATTCGGGCCTGCCGTTGACCCCGCGCTTCGCAGGATCGTGCGGATCGCGCATGATGCCGAACTTGGTGGCAAGGAACACCGCGTTGCGACGCCCCTTGATCGCCTTGCCGACCAATACCTCGTTGGTATGCGGGCCGTAGATGTCGGCGGTGTCGAGGAAATCGAGGCCACTGTCGAGCGCGTGATGGATCAGCTTGATCGATTCGGCGTCGTCATGGGCACCGTAGAACTCGCTCATGCCCATGCAGCCGAGGCCGAGCGCGGAAACTTGCGGGCCCTTGGGGCCGAGTGTGCGGGTTTGCATGATGGGTCTCCTTGGTTTGTCAAAACATGACAGCGCGCGATGGCGCGCCGTCGGTGATCATTGTCCGGGGTGTCAACGCGGTTTTGCCAATCGGTCGGCGAGGCCGCCGCCCGTAGCCGCGATGCGCACCGGCGCTCGATAACCATCGGGCTTGTCGCCGACCGCCACGCCACCGTGCAGGCCGCTTTGCTGTTCCTGCGCAAAGAAGCTGTACGGAAACTGCAAGGGTAGCGCCGAGGCCTCGTCCAGCGTACGCACTGCGTCGACCGGAAGTGCGGTGTCCAATGCCGTGAGGTTGTCCTCGAACTGCTCGAGGGTACGCGCGCCGAGAATGACCGCACCGATCCCCGGGCGCCGCGCCGCCCACTGTATGGCGGCCTGCGCCATGCTCAAACCGGCTTCCAGGGCGACGCGTTCGAGCGTGGCGATGATGTGCCAGTTGCGCGGCGTGAACTTGTCCTGCAACGCCGGCAGGCCACTGGACTTCATGGTTTGCAGGCGGCCGTCGTCGTGACTGTCGGCGTTGTCGGCGGACGGACGGTACTTGCCGGACAACAAGCCCATGCCCAACGGACTCCACGCGGTGATGCCGAAACCCAGTTCCTCTGCCAAATCGATGTATTCACGTTCGATGTTGCGCTCGACCAGCGAATACTGCAGTTGCAGGTTGACCAGCGCATGCGCGTGCCGCGCCTGCGCCAGGGTTTGCATGCGCGCGGCGTACCACGCCGGCACATCGGACAGGCCCGCATGACGAATCTTGCCCGCGCGCGCGAGATCCTCGAACGTGTCCAGCACTTCCTCGACCGGCGTGACACGGTCCCAGGTATGCAACAGGTAGAGATCGATGTAATCGGTACCGAGTCGGCGCAACGAGGCTTCCACCGCCCGCAACATGGCTTTGCGGCCGTTGCCGCCGGCATTGGGATTGCCCGGCTCGTTGTTGTAGCTGTACTTGGCGGCAATCACTACCCGGTCGCGAACGCCCGCATCGGCAACGAACTTGCCGACCAGTTCCTCGCTGTGGCCACCGGTGTAACCGTCCGCGGTATCGATGAAGTTGCCGCCGGCTTCCAGGTAACGGTCGAACATGCCGCGCGATACGTCTTCATTCGCACCCCAGCCCCAATTGTCGCCGAAGGTCATGGTGCCGAGCGCGAGCCGGCTGATGCGCAGGCCGGAACGGCCGAGGGTGTAATAGTGGTCGAGCGACATGTCGTATTCCTTGTGTCGGGGGTTGGAACGGCGTGCAGTTTGCGCCTTGCGTTCCCCGCGAAAAATCCCGATGCTCTGTATGGTCTTTCAAGCAGAGCTAAACAATGCCTCACGATCACAGCCCGGCGTTGCGCGCCTTCGTGCTGATTGCCCGCCACGGCAGCTTCACCCGCGCGGCGATGGATGTCGGCGTCACCGCCTCGGCCCTGAGCCAGACACTGGCGCAGTTCGAACGCCAACTGGGCGTGCGCGTGCTCCAGCGCACCACCCGCCACGTCGGCCTGACCGAAGCGGGTCGCGAATTCCTGGCGCGTATCTCGCCGGCGCTGGGCGTGATCGACGATGCGGTGGAAACCGCGCGCCAGCACGGCGAACGTCCAGCCGGCACGCTGCGTGTCACCACGGCGACGGGGTCGATCCTGGCACCACTGGTGCCGGCATTCCTGGCGGCGTACCCGGAAATCACGCTGGACATCAACGTCAGCCCCGCGCTGGTCGACCTGGTCGCGCAGGGCTATGACGCGGGCATCCGGCTGGGGGAGCGGCTTGAAAAAGACATGATCGCAATTCCGCTTGGCGGCCCGATGCGTTCGGTGGTGGTCGGCTCACCTGAATATTTCAGGCGGCACGGCAAGCCAAAACACCCGCGTGAACTCGCGCAGCACGACTGCGTACGCTTCCGCTTCGCCAGCGGCAGGATCTATCACTGGGAATTCGCGCACCCGTCCGGCTCGCAATGCGGGCGCTGGTTCGAAATCAATGTGGACGGCAGCCTCATCGTCAACGACAACACACTGGCGGTCGCCGCGGCCTGCGACGGAATCGCCCTCACCCACCTGATCGCGCCAGCCGTCCGGCACGCATTGAACGCGGGACGGCTGGAAAGCGTGCTGGATCGCTGGCTGCCACCCTACGATGGCTTGTACCTGTACTACCCATGCCGCTACCAGATGCCGCCGAAATTGCGCGTGTTCATCGATTTCCTGCGCGAACACCTGAACGGCGATGCCGACGGTGGCGCATGACCCACAACGACCCAACCTGAGCGGTACCTGTACCTGATCGCGCAGCCCACGCGTCTTTAGCTTCTGTCAACGATGTACCGGGTAAGTTCGTTCTCATCTCGTCCACCCCCAAGAGGAACGCGTGATGAGCAAGTCCCTGCCTGTTTCGATCTCCCTGGCCGCGGCGATCGCTTTTTCGTCGCTGGCATTCGCCGCGACTGGTGCCCAAACGGACACCACGACGCCACCAGCTTCCGCCGTCCCGATGCAACATGGCAAATGGCATGGCATGCATCATCGTCGCGGCATGGGCGTACTGGACAAACTCGACCTCACCGATACGCAACGCGACAACATCCGCCAGATGATGCACCAGAGTTTCGAACAGGCACGTCCCGGAATGCAGGCGCTGCGCGAGAAACGCGAAGCCTTCGCAGCGGCCACGCCCGGCAGTTCCGATTACCAGACCGCCGCCAACGAACTGGCCACCGCCGAAGCGAGCGCCGCACGCGAACGGGTCACCCACGAAGCCGCGTTGCGTACCAAGGTGTACGGCACACTGACCGCCAAGCAACGCACCGAACTGGCCAAACTTCGCACCGAACACAAGGCTCGGCTGCAGCAATGGAAAAGCAAACACATGCGTCGCTCAGGCACCGCCCCCGCACCAGCTTCGAGCACCCGGTGAGCGGGTGCCGGCGATCTTGAGGTCCACGCAACATGACGAGCGCCGGTTTGGCAGTGTGATGAAAAATACCCTGCCAGCGCGGGCCATGGATGGCCCGCCACGAAGCCGAGTACGGACATGTGCCGGACTCGGCGTGTTGAAAATGCGCAGGAGAGCACTTTTTCAACAACCTGTTCGAACCGGCGTTCGGACCTTGGCACTTTGCGCCGCGCTGACGGCGTTGGCCGCGTGTTCCGGCAAGCACGAGACCCCTGCCACGCCGCCGGCCAGCGGCGCACGTCCACCGGCTGGCGCCAGCGCCTCCAGCGCACCCGCCATGACAGGCATCCCCCATTCGCCGCAGTTTGCCAGTAAACGTTGGGGCTTCACGATCGCCTACCCGGCCGACTCGCAGGTCCAGCGCGATTTCCGCCACAGCTACCTGCAAACCGGCACCTGGAAAACCTATGCAGTACCCGACTCGCGCGGCCTGCCCGTGGTCGCGCTGACCATGCCGGGTTCCAACCATATCACCGATGCGGAAGTACGCATCGGCGTCAGCGACTCACAAACCGAAGTCGCCCAGTGCACCACTCCGCCGCAAGCGGTACACGCGGGCAGTGTCGGCGCAGTCGTGATCAACGGCATCCCGTTCACGCGCTTCGAAGCGGGCGACGCGGCCATGAGCCACTATCTGGACGTGCACAGCTATCGCGTGGTGCATGCCGGCACCTGCTACGCGATCGACCTGCTGGTGTACGGCACCAACCCCAAGGTTTACTCGCCGCCCGCCACGCCACCATTCACGCGCAAGCAGGCGTTCACGCGGATGCAGGATGTGCTAAACACCTTCCGCTTCACGAAATGACCAGCGCCTCGACTGCCTTGCGATAGTTTTCCGCGACCCGATCCTGATCGCGATGCCGGAAATCGCGCACCACCCATTCGCCGCCTGCCATGACGTCGCGGACCAGCGGTGCGTTGCCGGCAAAGATGAAGCTGTCGAGCACGCTATGCTCGTCGCGTGCGACCAGCAGCGGCGAAGCGTCATCGAGCACGACCATGTCGCCCCGCGCACCGGCATCGGCATCGGGTAATGCGATACCTGACGCCTGCGCCCCACCGCGCAACGCCGCACCCCACAGTTTTTCCGCGACACTGTCATCCTGGTTGCGCGCAGCAACATTGCGGCGGCGCGCAACCAGCCGCTGGCCATATTCCAGCCAGCGCAATTCCTCGACCGGCGAAACGGAAATATGCGAATCGGACCCGATGCCGAGCACGCCGCCCGCATCCAGAAATTTGCCGAGTGGAAACAACCCGTCCCCGAGGTTGGCCTCGGTGGTCGGGCACAGCCCGGCCACCGCGCCCGATTTCGCGATTGCGTGCATCTCCGCATCGTCCAGATGGGTAGCGTGTACCAGGCACCAACGCGCGTCGACCTCGGCATGATCGAATAACCATTGCACCGGCCGCGCGTTGCGGATGCTCAGGCAATCCTGCACCTCGCCGATCTGTTCGGCGATGTGGATGTGGATCGGACGATCTTGCGCAAGGGATGACCCAAGCACTTCACGCATCGAGGCTTCCGGCACCGCGCGCAGCGAATGCAGTGCGATGCCGACGCGCAACGTCGACGATTCCAGCGCGCGCAACGACTCGACAAGCTGCAAATACGCCGCGACGGACAGCCCGAACCGACGCTGGCGTTCGCCCAATGGCCGCCCGTCAAATCCTCCGGTCATGTACAGCACCGGCAGCAGGGTCAACCCGATGCCGGTCTCGCGCGCGGCTTCGATGATCGCATTCGACATCGCGGCGGGGTCGGCATACGGCTTGCCGTCGGGAGCATTATGCAGATAGTGGAATTCGCAGACGTGGGTGTAGCCCGCCCGCAACATTTCCACATACAACTGTGCCGCCACCGCGCGCAGTTCCTCGGGACCGATGCGCGAGGCAAACGCATACATCGTCTCGCGCCAGGTCCAGAACGAATCATCTCCCGGCCCGCGCCGCTCGGCCAACCCGGCCATCGCGCGCTGGAACGCATGCGAATGCAGGTTCGGCATGCCCGGCAACGCGAAGCGCGCGCGCAGCGTGTCCGTGCCCTGCCCGACCGCCACATCGCGCTGCCAGCCTTGCGGTGTCCACGCATGTTCGACACGCAACCCACCCGTTGGCACATTGACTCCCACGCCGTCGGCCAGGGCGGCACTGTTAAGATGTCGCCATTGTGACACGTGGGCAACCCGTTCGCGGTCGCAGTGCCCATCGAAACCCGGAGAATCGATCATCGTGAGCAACGACCGCTGGGATCGCCTGTTGCTGGATTGCACATTGGCGACGCTTGCCGCCAAAAATGGCTACGGTTTGATCGAACACGCGGCACTTGGCTGGCGCGGTGACACGATCACCTTCGCCGGCCCGATGGACGCGCTGCCAGGCACGCCAGACGATTTGGCAAGCAGAGTCGAATCCGTCCAGGGCACGTTGGTCACGCCCGGCCTCGTCGACTGCCATACGCATCTCGTGTTCGGTGGCGATCGCGCCGACGAATTCGAGAAGCGCCTCAACGGCGAAAGCTACGAGGCCATCGCGCGCGCCGGCGGCGGCATCCTTTCCACGGTACGTGCGACGCGCGCGGCATCGGAAGACGAATTGTTCGCGCAATCCATATCAAGAGCACGCGCGCTCCTGCAAGACGGCGTCACCACGATCGAAATCAAGTCGGGCTACGGGCTCGATCTCCAAAGCGAGTCGAAAATGCTGCGCGTCGCGCGGCGGGTCGGAGCGGAACTCGGCATCACGGTGCGAACGACGTTGCTCGGCTTGCACGCGTTGCCGCCGGAATATGCAAGCCGCAGGGCCGATTTCGTCAACACTGTGTGCGACGAATGGCTGCCTCGCGTGGCAGAAGGAAAACTGGCCGATGCAGTCGATGCGTTCTGCGAAGGCATTGCCTTCACACCGGACGAAATACGCCGATTCTTTGAACGCGCGCGCGAACTCGGGCTACCCGTCAAGCTGCACGCCGACCAGTTGTCCGACCTCGGCGGGGCCGCGCTGACCGCATCGTTCGACGGGCTCTCTGCCGACCACCTTGAATGCGCCGATGCAGCAGGCATCGCCGCGATGGCGCGAGCAGGCACGGTCGCGGTATTGCTACCCGGCAGTTTTTATGCACTGCGCGAAACCCGCCTGCCGCCCATCGAAGCCATGCGCGAGCATGGCGTGCTGATGGCAGTCGCCACCGATCTGAACCCCGGCACCTCGCCGCTGCGCTCGTTGCGGTTGGCGATGTCGATGGCTTGCACCTTGTTTCGGTTGACGCCGGACGAGGCGCTGCGCGGTGCAACGGTCAATGCCGCGCGTGCGCTCGGCCTGGATGACCGCGGCACGTTGCAAGCCGGCCAACGCGCCGACCTGGTGGTCTGGAACGCGCGGGATGCCGCCGAGCTCAGCTACTGGATCGGCGGCGGATTGGCTGCACGTGTATTCGCGGGCGGTGTCGAGGCCCACGTGTAACGCGCCCACGAAAAAGGCCCCGCAAGCGGGGCCTTCGAATCGCGCCGCAACCGCAACTACGCGGATTTCTTCGGCGCAGCTTTCTTCGCGGCCTTCTTGGCCGGGGCGCGCGCCGCCGGCTTGGCGGCCTTGGTCACCGTCGTCTTCACGGCCGATTTCGATATCGGCGAATGCGGGCGGGCGTTGCCGTGGCTGCCCGCGTAGATCTTGCCCTTGCGTGTCTTCTTGTCGCCCTTGCCCATGTCGATTCCTGAAGTTTTGTCGGATGATTCCGCGCACCGCGCGCGGCTGGCTGCATGGTAACAGCAACCCGCCGGCGCGCGTGGCCCGTCAAGGTTTCGCGGGTCTGGGCAATTGCTCGATCACTTTGCCATCGGCATCAAGGAATTGCAGCACCGGGGTGCCATCGGCGGCCACTTTCATCACGATGCGTTTGCGACCCTGCTGGTCCATCAATACCAGGTCGGAAGACTTGTCGGGAAAACGCCCGAGGGCCACCCGCGTTGCGGGTTGCGAGCGCACCTTGAAGAACTTCTGCATGGCGGCCCGCTGCACGGTTTCCGGCAAGTTGCGATTCTTCTCTTGAAGTTTGAACAAATCCTCGAGTGACCAATCGGGCCGATCGATGAACCGCAGGAACATCGATTTCCGGTCAGTGTCGTCCTGATTGGACTCGAGCACGACGGTCTGGTCCTGGTCGTAATTGTCGAAACTCAGGTGTCCATGATTGGAAACCTTGCCATCCTTGTCCTTGCCGCCGCCATAGACCAGTCCACCGTCCTCGGTGCCCTCGTCGTTGAAAAACAGCACGCCCGCGGCGGGCCGCGGGTGCTTGTATTCCTTGCCATGGAAGATCGCGCCCGGGAAACGGGCATTGTCGGAAATGACCATGCGCAAGGTACCGTCGGGCTCGACCACGTTGATGCGATGCACGGTGATGGTGTCGAACTTCGCCGTGCGCCCAAGCGCAACCGCACCCATCAGCATCGCCCCGACGAATGCAACCGTGAGGACTCCTGAATAGATCACGAGGAAACGCTGACCCGAAAGCGGTTTCATGATGCGCTCCAGACCGGGAAAGTCGCCTTCAGTCTGAAACGCCGATTTGCGCCCTGCCAGGGTCGGAAGTCACGCGCCGGAATTCACGGACAACACTGCCCACGTCAGTGGGGGTGGGACCGCGCGCAGTCGTGCTCCGCCTCCGTGCAACCCGACTCGGGGTCGAGGCATTCGCGGGATTCGATCTGCACGGTGACATGGCTGATCGAGAAACGCTCGCGCAACACCCGTTGAATCGCCAGCAATGCTTGCTGCGCATCAGCGTTGTCGCACAGGCGCGCGTGCAGGGTCGCCATGCGCGAGCCGGACGCGATTTGCCAGACGTGCACATGATGCACGCCGATGATGGACGGATCGGCCGTCGCAAGCACGGCGATAACGTCGTCCATCGCCAGCCCCTCGGGCACGCCTTCCAGCAGGATATGCGAGCAACGCCTGAGCAATACGAACGCACCGCGCAGGATCAGCAGCGAAACCAGCAATGACAACACCGGATCGGCCCATTCCCACCCGAGGTAGCGCACCAGCAGCGCGGCGGCGACCGTCGCGATCGACCCGAGCAGATCGCCGAAAACATGCAAACGCGCACCAGCCGCGTTGAGATCATCATGATCGTGATCATGCAGGCTGCGCAGCACCGCCGCGTTCACCAGCAGACCAATCACCGCTACCAGCAGCATCACGCCGGACTGGATATGAATGGTGTCGAGCGCCAACAGGCGGTTGATTGCCTCGTACACGATGCCTGCCACCAGCAGCACCTGCACCAGCGCATTGACGAAACCGGCCAGCACTTCCATGCGCGCATAGCCGAAGCTGCGTCGTGCATCTGCCGGCTTCATCGCCAACACCGCCGCGCCCCAGGCCAGCGCCAGCGCGCCGGCATCGACCAGCATGTGCGCGGCGTCGGCCAGCAACGCCAGCGAACCGGACCACCATCCGCCAAGCGCTTCCACGACCAGCATCACGCAGGTCAACGCGAGTGCCATCGCCAGCCGGCCGCGGGGGCCGCCTGCGTGGTGGTGATCGTGGGAATCGGAATGCGCGTGCATCATGCGCGCAAGGCTAGGCAAACGGCCAGCGTTACACAATTACCCGTCTTATGCGATCGTCCGTGATCGCTGCATCGCCGGATGTCCGCTGCTCTCATCGGCTTCAGGTCCATTGGCACTAGAGCGGCCACCCATGGCCTGATTTTTCACAAATTATGCGATCGTCCCTGATCGCTGCATCGCCGGGTGTCCGCTGCTCTCATCGACTTCAGGTCCATTGGCACTAGAGCGGCCATCCATGGCCTGACTTTTCACAAATTATGCGATCGTCCGTGATCGCTGCATCGCCGGATGATGTCCGCTGCTCTCATCGGCTTCAGGTCCGTCAGCACTAGAGCGGCCACCCATGGCCTGACTTTTCACAAATTATGCGATCGTCCGTGATCGCTGCATCGCCGGATGATGTCCGCTGCTCTCATCGGTTTCAGGTCCATTGGCACTAGAGCGGCCATCCATGGCCTGACTTTTCACAACAGCTACTTCGCACGCAGCATGGGTGAAAAACCGGCCAAGCGCGGACTACGCCGTCGATACAGCCTTGTGCGCATGGGTTGCGTGATGATGGCGATGCGCGAGTACGAGATTGGTGACGTGGGCGCTTGCCACCAGCACACCGCCTGTCACCACGCTGGCCGTGTGGATCGCGACATGCGCATCCAGATTGAAGGCGATGCCAAACAGCAGCAAGGCGATTCCGGGCACCATCAGGAACAGCGCGTGCGGTCGGTGGTGGCGGCGATAGGCGGTAATGATGCTGGCGCTGGCGAGCGCCGCTGCACATGCCACGAAGATTCGCTCGAACAAATGTCCGGCCAGGAACTCCAGCCCGATCAATGGCAACAATGCCAGCACGAACGGCAACAACGCGCAGTGCACCGCGCACAGCAGCGATGCCGTGGCGCCGACCCGATCGACCAACACAGCGAAGCGGCGTGGGGCCGCGACGGGCGATGCGGTTATCGGGGCGATGGTGGCGGGCGGAGCGGGCATGTCCACGGATGCGGCTATCTCGATCGGTTCGAAGCTCGGGCGGGTCGACACGTCAGGCGCAACCCGAACGGTTCCGAAAATGCGCGGTTCGCATCGCGCCTTTCCGAACGATATAATATAACATTTTTACCCGCCGCACCAGCTTGGATCACGTCCCGATTCAGGCGCGGTTGCAGGCCTTGCAGACGCCGTGCACTTCCAGCGTCTGCGCCTTGGCGCGGAACCCGAAATCACGCGCCTGCTGCTCGATCATGTGCGCGATTGCACCCTCGTCGCATAATTCCGTGGCGCCTTCGCACACGTCGCAGATCAGGAACGGCACCTGATGCGACTCGGCCGGGTGCTGGCAGAACACGAAGGAATTGATCGACTCCAGCTTGTGGATGAAGCCGTTTTCGAGCAGGAAGTCGAGCGCGCGATAGATGGTCGGCGGCGCCGCACCGGCATGGTTGTCGCGCAGTGAATCCAGCAGGTCATAGGCCTTGACCGGTTTGCGCGCGGTGGCAACGAGGTCAAGGACTTCGCGCCGCAGCGGCGTCAGGCGCAGGCCGCGCGTGCGGCACTCGTGCTCCACTTCGCGCACGATGCCCGCGGCATCATGGTGGTGATGGTGCACGGATTTGCGGACCGAGGCCATGCTTGCATTCTAACGCTCGCGCCAACGCGGCGCGGTACGCAATTAATGGGGATGGTTTGCCTGTATCGCAACACGCCGCGGCGCAGGCGCCAACAGGGTGTTGAAAAGCACCCTGTTGACGTGGGCCACGGATGGCCCGCCGCGAATCAAGCACCCCAAGTGCATGATTCGGCGAAGCCGAGTACGGACATGTGCCGGACTCGGCGTGTTGAAAAAGTGCAGGAAAGCAGTTTTTAAACAACCTGCTAAATGGGTTCGCCATTGGCGGGTTTGCGCGCCCGCAACCGTCTTCGTGCCGGTCCGTAACGCCCCGGCGGCAGCGCCCACAGCGCCACCCAGGCGATCGGTCCGACCACCACGCCGAGCGCGATGCCCAGCGCGATTCGCCCGCGCCACCAGCCAATCAGTGCGCCGACCACCGCACACCCGACGGTGAACCAGATCAGCGGCCACCACGGTATCAGCACCAGCATATTGTGCAGCAGCCGCCAGAACGCGCCGGGCGCTCCCGGATCAACGCCTTGCAGAAGTTTTTGCAGCAACTCGTTCATGGCCAAACCGCGCGCGACGAAATTTTTGCAGGTGACAGCGTCACCCGCGCCGTATTCACGTTCGATGAGTGAACCTGCCGCTCGACGCTCAGCAGCAAGGGCACTGTAACGGACAAGTGGCACAACGGCGAAGTCAGTGCGCCGGGCCAGCCGCGTTGCCGGACGCGACGTCTTGCCAGATTCATTCGCCTCGGCAAGCAAAAATGAGCCATACTCACGCGCCTGCCCGCATGCCTGCCCGCAACCCCGATGATGCGAAACTTTTACCGTCGGCTGTATGCGCTGTGGATGCGCGAAGGCATCAGCGGCATCGTCCGACGCGGACTGCGACGCCCGTCATTGCGCCAACGCTTCGTGGAGCGATACGCGCCCAAGGCAGGTCCGGGTCTGGAAATCGGACCCAGTCACAGCCCGCTGGCACCAAAAGCCGAAGGATTCCACGTCGAAATCCTGGACCATGCCACTGCGTCGGACCTGCGAACGAAGTACCGGGACGCCGGTGTGAACATCGACCACATCGAGGATGTGGATTTCGTGTGGCGGGGCGAACCGCTGCCCGAAACGATCGGCAAACACGGCTGTTACGACTGGATCATTGCCAGTCACGTCATAGAACACACACCGGACCTGGCGGGCTTTCTGGTCGACTGCCAGACGTTGCTGCGCGAGACGGGCCGGCTGATCCTGGTGATCCCGGACAAGCGCTACTGCTTCGATCACTTCCAGAGTCTGACCTCGACCGGAGACGTGCTCGACGCCCACCAGCTCGGCCGAACCCGTCCGTCACCCGGACGCGTATTCGATCACTACGCCAACGCGGCCAGCAAAGGCCGCCGTGGTGCAATTTCGTGGCATCGGCATGCACCGGGGGCATTGCAACTGGTCCACAGCCAGGAAAACGCCCACGATGGCTGGCACCGTGCGCAGACCGACGACGAGTACGTCGACGTGCACAACTGGCGTTTCACCCCGGAGAGCTTCCGCCTGGTCATCGGCGACTTGCGCGATCTGGGCCTGCTCGAACTGGGCATCACGGACGGACCGACCGGCGAAGCCGGCGAATTCTGTGCCTGCCTGCAACGCTGCGGCAGCCAGCACCGCGACAGGATCGCAAGCCTGACGGCCATCGAAAAAGCCCAACGCTGATCCTCGATGCCATCACGGCACAAGCAGATTGTGCGGGTGTCGCAAGGATGCACCCAGCGTATTCGGATCAACGCCTTGCAGAAGTTTTTTGCAGCAAGTCGTGCATCCCGGACTGGTGGCTGCGAGCCGGGGCGAGGATCCGGGGACGGGTATCGGCAATTATGGTTCCGGTTTCAGAGGCCGGAACATACGGCGCCACATACCCTCTTCCGCAGGAAGGGGGGCGCCGTGGCAGGCGCGGCGGGGGGATGGACCTCTGCAGGCAACCTGATTAGCGCTATATCTCAGTAAGTCACATTTACCGTCATTCCGGGACGGTCTGCAGC